>NZ_JBEZJZ010000036.1:0-66147 GCF_040651455.1 Streptomyces sp. NPDC048483 | reverse complement strand
GCGCCCGCCCGGGGCGGTGGGGCGCCCGGCGGGCGGGGCGCCCCACCGGGGGGGGGCCCGCGTACGGGTACGGGGCCACCGACCGCGAGCCATCGGCCGCCTCAGACGCGGGTGTCGTCCTTGGCCGGCAGCTCTGCCGCGGTCTGCTTCTTCGAGGCGCGCAGGCTGGTGATCGTCGTGACGACGAGGACGGCGCAGATGACGCCCAGCGAGACCGGAATGCTGATCTCCGGAACGGCCACCCCGGACTCGTGCAGCGCGTGCAGCACCAGCTTCACACCGATGAAGCCGAGGATGACGGACAGGCCGTAGGAGAGGTGGACCAGCTTCTTGAGCAGTCCGCCGATCAGGAAGTACAGCTGCCGCAGGCCCATCAGGGCGAAGGCGTTGGCAGTGAAGACGATGTACGGGTCCTGGGTGAGGCCGAAGATCGCCGGGATGGAGTCCAGCGCGAAGAGGACGTCGGTGGTGCCGATCGCCAGCATGACGATCAGCATCGGCGTCATCAGCCGCTTGCCGTTCTCGACGATGAACAGCTTGGTGCCGTGGTACGTGTCGGTCGACGGGAAGCGCTTCTCGACCATCTTCAGGAACCGGTTCTCCTCGAACTCCTCGTCCTGTTCCTCGGCGCGGGCCTCCATGATCAGCTTCCAGGCGGTCCAGATGAGGAACGCGCCGAAGAGGTAGAACACCCAGGAGAAGTTGGCGATGATCGCGGCGCCGGCGCCGATGAAGCCGGCCCGCAGCACCAGCGCGATCAGCACGCCGACCATCAGCACCCGCTGCTGATAGATCGTCGGGACCGCGAACTTGCCCATGATCAGGACGAAGACGAAGAGGTTGTCGACGCTCAGCGACTTCTCGGTGATGAAGCCCGCGAAGAATTCACCGGCGGGCGCGCCGCCGCCGAAGACCAGCAGCCCGAGGCCGAAGAGCGCGGCGAGCGCGATCCAGACTCCGGTCCAGATTCCGGCCTCCTTGAGGGAGACCTCGTGCGGTTTGCGGCCGCCGATGAAGAAATCGGCGGCGATGAGGGCACACAGACCGAGAATGGTCAGTACCCACAGGGTCAGGGAAACGTCCACTGCTCCTCCGGCAGAGTCGTACGGCACTCACAGCGTCGTCGCTGCCGGAGGTCTCTTCCACCCGGGACCGCGCGGTGCGCGGTCATTGCTCCGGGCCGACGCCCCGGGATCTCGTCACACTCGGAATCCGTGATGACGGGTACGTCGTAGCAGGGATAGCAGGAATACTCCCCTCCGCACCTGAAAGGTAAAGGAAGACCAAGGAAAAGTAAAGGAAAGAGTAAAGTCGCTGGTCAGGGGGCGACGTGTCGGGTCAGGGGCGGGGGGCGGGACGGGCCTGGGCCAGGCGGCCGAGGACCTGGCGCAGGACCTGGCTGTCCTTGGGGACGAGCGGCGGCTCGTACGTCCAGGCGTGGCCGACCCAGGGGTCACCGAGGTAGGCGTCGGGCACCGGCGAGATCCGCAGCAGGGACCGCCACAGCGGGTCGAGGACCGGGCCGTACTCCTGGGCCTGGGCGCGGTCGGCGACCATCAGCAGATGCACCCCGACCGCTGGGCCCTCGTCGGCCAGATAGCGCAGCTGGGTGACGGCGCGGTCGTCGAAGCCGTGCGGGAAGTCGTGCACGATCAGCAGCTGCTCGGCGGTGTCGATGTCCGGCGGCAGGGAGTCCGCGGCGCGGTTGCGCACCGCCATCTGGACGAGGTCCACCCGGCGGGTCAGCGCCTCCAGGACCGTGGACACCCCCTGGGCGCCGGATGCCGGGGGCTCGCGCAGCGCGCCGGTCTCCAGCAGCGGGGCGAGCGCCGGCACGGCCGTACCGCCGGGGTCGATGACCTGGACGGAGAACTCCCCGGCCGGGTGGACGGCGAGCAGCCGGGCGGCGATCGCGACGGCGGTGTCCAGGGCGAGGCGGGTCAGCTCGGCCTCGTCCGGCGGTCCCTCGGTGAGCGCGCTGCCCAGTTCGCGGCGCGGGTAGGAGCGCTCGGGGTCCAGGCCGTGGGCGTATGCGGCCGGTCCGCTGTCGATCCACAGGCCGCGCTCCAGGGGGAGGCGTACGAGCATGGGGATGCGCAGGTCCAGGACCTCGGGGAGGTGCAGATCGCCCAGACGGAGCGCCATCGGGGGCTCCAGCGGTACGTGATAGCCCTGCCAGATGGGGCTGTCCCAGCGGGCGAAGGCGGGCGGCAGCGCGGGCTCGACGACCTCCGACTCGGCGGCGAGCTGGGCGAGGTCGCGGTCGAGGGCGGTGCGGGCCTGGGTCAGCAGGGCGGCGTGCTTGTCGCGGGCGGTGGCGCGAGCGACGTCTGCCGCAGCGCCCATGCGGTTGCGCGGGTCGGCGAGGGCCTTGTCGAGTTCCTGCTCCAGGCGGGACTCGGCGAAGTTGGCGGCGCTGCGGTAGGCCGCCACCGAGCGGGCCAGGTCCTCGAACATCCCCCAGACCTGGTTGTAGAGCCGCTCGTCCATGCTCCAGCCGGCCGCGTCACCGGCCACCGGGGCCGAGCCGTCGGACGACGCCGGGGCAGCCGAGGGCGCGGGGGCCGGCGCGGCGCGGCGCTTGGGGTGGCGGTAGTCGACGGGGCCACCGCCCGCCGGGGACTCGGCGGGGTCCGCCGGGGCCGTACCGGCCTGCTCGGCGGCACGGCCGGCCGCCACCGGGGAGGGCACCGCGCGGGCATGCCCCAGGCTGACCGCCTCCTCGATCTCCGCCGCCAGCCCGGCCGCTTCCGGCAGCCCCTGGTCGCGCAGCATGGCGGCCAGGCCGTCGGCGTAGCCCTGGCCCACCGCGCGTACCTTCCAGGCGTCCTGCCTGCGGTACAGCTCCACGGCGACAACGGCGGTCTCGGCGCCCAGGCCGGTGATGGTGTAGCCGGCGATCTGGGTGCCGTCGAGGCCGGTGACCGCGACGTGGGGCGCGGCGGCCGCGCCGAACCCGGTCAGCGAGCCGACCCCGGTGGGCAGTGCGAGCAGCACGCTCACCCGGTGGACGGCATCCGGCAGCGCATCGAGGTCCACCGCGATGCGGTGCTCGGCGGCCGCCTGTCGGGGGACCTCGACGCCGGTGCGGCGGGGCGCTCCCGGGTGGGCCACCGCCTCCACGCCCGACAGCCTGCCCTGTTCATCGCCGAGGGTGACCCCGGCCATGACGGGCCCGCCGACGGTGATCCGGATCTCCACACGGGTCCGGTCCAGTGGATGGTTCTGCCCACGGACCAGCTCGGCCGTCATCGTTGTTCCCCCTGATTTACGTACGTTCCGGGCGGGCGCCGGGCATGGCGCCCGGGGTACGGAGGCGGCGCGGCCCGGTGCGCGCTGCCACTGCGGTGCGGTGGTTACAGGTGCGGCACCATCGCGGGGATCAGGTCCTGGAACGTGCGGCCGCTGCAGGGCTCACCGATGGCGGTCATCGCCCAGCCACTGCCCGAACGGTGCACCTTGGACATGACCTGCGCGGTGTACTGGCCGCCGCCCGTCAGGGTGTAGCGGGCCAGCTCCTGGCCGTTGGTCTCGTCGACCAGCCGACAGAAGGCGTCCTGCACCTCGGCGAAGGTCTGCCCGGTGAAGGAGTTGACGGTGAACACGATCTGGTCGATGTGCACCGGCACCCGCGCCAGGTCGACCAGGATCGCCTCGTCGTCGCCGCCCTGGCCGGCGCCGCCGACCCGGTTGTCGCCGGTGTGCCGCACCGAGCCGTCGTCGCTGATGAGGTGCCTGAAGAACACGACGTCAACGGGGTCCTTGCCGGCGAACAGCACCGCCGAGGCGTCGAGGTCGATCTCGTTGGTACGCCGCCCGAACAGGCCACGGCGCGGCGCGGAGCGCCAGCCCAGTCCCATCCGCACCGCCGTCAGGGTGCCTCCGTCGGCCTTCTGCAGGCTGATTCCCTGCCCCTTGGACAAATTGACCGTCACGCGCCGTCCCCTCTCGTACTTCCCCGCCTGCTTTTCCGGCGGTGCCTTCGACCCTACGCACGCCGGGTCGGCAAGGGCGCGTCACCCCCGCCTTTTGTGGCGTTTCTGCAACACACCGCGCCCGTGCCGACATGCGGCGACGCCCCGTTACTTCACCCCGGCCTCCTTCATCTGCCGCAGCTCCTTCTTCAGTTCGCCGACCTCGTCGCGCAGCCGGGCCGCGACCTCGAACTGCAGCTCGGCCGCGGCGGCCCGCATCCGCTCCGTCATCTCCTCGATGAGCTCGGCGAGTTCGGCGGCCGGCCGGTCCGTCAGGGCGGCTCCCGCCTTGCCGCCCTTGCCCTTCGCCCCGGCCTGTGCGGCGAGCGCCGGGACCGGTGCCTTGCCGCCCTTGCCGCCTGCGGCCTTGGCGGGCTTGCGGTAGTCCGTGCCGAGCAGCTCCTGGGTGTCGATCTCCTCCCGGACGATCGTCGCCACGATGTCGCCGATCTTCTTGCGCAGCGGCTGCGGGTCGATGTTGTTCGCCTTGTTGTACGCGAGCTGCTTCTCCCGGCGGCGGTTGGTCTCCTCGATGGCCCGCTCCATCGCCGCGGTGATCTTGTCGGCGTACATGTGCACCTGGCCGGAGACGTTACGGGCGGCACGTCCGATCGTCTGGATCAGCGCCGAACCGGAGCGCAGGAAGCCCTCCTTGTCGGCATCCAGAATGGCCACCAGGGACACCTCGGGCAGGTCGAGTCCCTCGCGCAGCAGGTTGATGCCCACCAGGACGTCGTACTCGCCGGACCGCAGCTCGCGCAGCAGCTCCACGCGCCGCAGGGTGTCCACATCGCTGTGCAGATAGCGGACCTGGATGCCGAGCTCGAGGAAGTAGTCCGTGAGGTCCTCGGCCATCTTCTTGGTCAGGGTGGTGACCAGGACGCGCTCGTCCTTCTCCGTCCGCGCCCGGATCTCGTGCACCAGGTCGTCGATCTGCCCGTCGGTGGGCTTGACCACCACCTCCGGGTCGACCAGTCCGGTCGGGCGGATGATCTGCTCCACGAAACCGTCGCCGCGCGCGAGCTCGTACTTCCCGGGGGTCGCGGACAGATAGACGGTCTGGCCGATGCGCTCCAGGAACTCTTCCCACTTCAGCGGGCGGTTGTCCATGGCGGACGGAAGCCGGAAGCCGTGCTCGACAAGAGTGCGCTTCCGGGAGGCGTCGCCCTCGTACATGGCGCCGATCTGCGGGACGGTGACATGCGACTCGTCGATGACCAGGAGGAAGTCATCCGGGAAGTAGTCGATGAGGGTGTTGGGCGCGGATCCCGGCTCACGGCCGTCCATGTGCATCGAGTAGTTCTCGATGCCCGAGCAGGAGCCGATCTGCCGCATCATCTCGATGTCGTAGGTCGTGCGCATCCGCAGCCGCTGGGCCTCCAGATGCTTGCTCTGCTTCTCCATCGTGGCGAGGGTGTCCGCCAGCTCGGCCTCGATCCCGGCGATGGCGCGCTCCATGCGCTCCGGGCCGGCGATGTAGTGGCTGGCCGGGAAGATGTACAGCTCCTGGTCCTCGCTGATCACCTCGCCGGTGAGCGGGTGGAGCGTGGACAGCGCCTCGATCTCGTCGCCGAACATCTCGATCCGCACGGCCAGCTCTTCGTAGACCGGGAAGATCTCGATGGTGTCGCCGCGCACCCGGAAGGTGCCGCGGCTGAAGGCGACGTCGTTACGGGTGTACTGGATGTCGACGAAGCGGCGCAGCAGCTGGTCGCGGTCGAATTCGTCGCCGACCTTCAGGGGCACCATCCGGTCGACGTACTCCTGCGGCGTCCCCAGGCCGTAGATGCAGGACACCGAGGCGACCACGACGACGTCCCGCCGGGTGAGCAGCGAATTCGTCGCGGAGTGGCGCAGCCGTTCGACCTCCTCATTGATGGAGGAGTCCTTCTCGATGTACGTATCGGACTGCGGGACGTACGCCTCGGGCTGGTAGTAGTCGTAGTAGGAGACGAAGTACTCGACGGCGTTGTTGGGCAGCAGCTCGCGGAATTCGTTGGCGAGCTGCGCCGCGAGGGTTTTGTTGGGCGCCATGACGAGAGTGGGGCGCTGCAGCTTCTCGATCATCCACGCGGTGGTCGCCGACTTGCCGGTACCGGTCGCACCCAGCAGGACGACATCCTTCTCACCCCCGCGGATGCGCTGTTCCAGCTCGGCGATGGCCGTCGGCTGATCGCCACTGGGCTGGTAGGAGCTGACGACCTCGAAGGGCGCCACCGTGCGTTCGATCTTTGATACGGGCCGCATGGAACCCACGGTACGACCCGGCACTGACAACCGGCGTGGCAAACCCTCCGACCAGCCGATTCGCGCGAACGGCCGCAGCCCGGCGCGGAAGCTCTGCGACGGGTTCCCGCCGCCCCGGCCCGGCCGTCGCCGCCCTGCGCCCGGCCCCGTCCCCCGC
Source organism: Streptomyces sp. NPDC048483 (assembly GCF_040651455.1). NCBI lineage: Bacteria > Bacillati > Actinomycetota > Actinomycetes > Kitasatosporales > Streptomycetaceae > Streptomyces > Streptomyces sp. NPDC048483. Next base: position 59,769 of record NZ_JBEZJZ010000036.1, on the reverse strand, counting down.
CCGGTCCGGCGGGTCTGACCTCGCCGGGTTCCGTACGGAGCCGGGTGCGCGGGCGCGGCCGGGGCCGGAGCGGGACCGGCCGCACGGGGCAAAACCGTGCAGAAGCCCGACGGGTGACGAGCCATCGGCCGAGATGCGCGTACGGCGCCGCTCCGGCAAGTTGGACGGCGTCGGGCGACGTCTGCTGCACGGCAGTTACGGGCATCCTGCAACTACGGCGCTCACACACGGAACACCGGCCACTTCTCCTTCAGTCCCCGGCCATCCTCCGACCACCTCCCGCTACGGCCCGGCTGCGAGTCTCCAGCCGTATGACCGGAGCACGTCACTCAGGTAGCTCACGTCCCCGACGTCACGAGGAGTCCGTATGCGTATTCGCCCCGTCGCCACCGTCGTCGCCGGTGCGCTCATGGGTCTGTCCGCGCTCGCCCTCTCCACCACCGCCGCGCAGGCCGCGCCCAACGGGCACAGGACGGTGACCGTCGCCCATCGCGGTGCCCCCACGCACGCTCCCGAGAACACCCTGGCCTCCATCGACGCGGCCCGCCGGCTCGGCGACGTCTGGGTCGAGAACGACGTCCAGCGCACCAAGGACGGCGAGCTGGTGATCCTGCACGACAACTCGCTGGCCCGGACCACCGACGTCGAACAGGTCTTCCCCGACCGGAAGCCCTGGAACGTCAAGGACTTCACCCTGACCGAGATCGAGAAGCTGGACGCGGGCAGCTGGTTCAGCCCGAAGTTCGAGGGCGAGCGGGTGCCCACCCTCGAGGACTACATGGACGCGGTCGAGGACAACGGCCAGAGGCTCCTGCTGGAGCTCAAGTCGCCGGAGCTCTACCCGGGCATCGAACTGCAGACCCTGATGCAGCTGCACCATCAGGGCTGGCTGGACAAGGGCCACGTCAAGCGCCGGCTGATCATCCAGAGCTTCAACGCCGACGCGGTCAAGGCCGTGCACCGCATCCGGCCGGACGTCAAAACGGGCTTCCTCGGCAATCCGTCGGTCGCCGACCTCCCCACGTACGCGGAGTTCTGCGACCAGATCAACCCCAACTACACGACGGTGACGCCCAGCTACATCAACGCCGTGCACGGGCTGACGGGCCCGCACGGGCGGCGGCTGCAGCTGTACACCTGGACCGTCGACGACGGCGCGAAGGCGGTCGGACTCGCCCGGATGGGTGCCGACGGCATCATCAGCAACAAGGCCGACGAGATCCGCGAGGCGCTGCAGACGAGCGACGACTAGCGTGCCGGCCGGGACCAGGGCCCCCGGGTCCTGGCCCCGGAGCCCGGTTCCCGGCGCATTGTCGGTGCCGGGCCCTACTCTGATCACGTGACGAACTCCGAGCAGCACGCCGAGCAGGACGCAGCCCCCGCGGCGGGCACGGCCCGCCGCGACTGGGCGTGGACGCGGCTGGAGACCCCCATCGGTCCCCTGCTGCTCGCCGCGACCCGGCAGGGACTGGCCCAGGTGGTCTTCCATGCCGACGAGCGGACCGGCCGGCGCGCCCTGACCCGACTGGAGCAGTACTTCGGCGGGCCGCCGCTCGCGGAGATACCCCACCTTGCGACGGCCACCGCCGAGCTCACCGCCTACTTCGCCGGCGGGCTGCGCACCTTCACGGCCCCCCTGGACTGGTCGCTGTCGTCCGGCTTCAACGCCCGCGTCCTGCACGCCCTGGCCGACGGCGTCCCCTACGGCAGCGTCGTCGGCTATCAGGACCTCGCCGACCGGGTCGGGGAGCCCGGCGCCGCCCGCGCGGTGGGCGCGGCGATGGGCTCCAATCCGCTTCCGGTCGTCGTGCCCTGCCATCGTGTGGTGGCCAGCGACGGCGGTATCGGCGGCTTCGGCGGCGGCCTGGAGACCAAGCGGCTGCTGCTGGCCCTGGAGGGCGTCCTGCCCCCGCCGCTGTTCTGACCGCGTCCCGTGATTCCGTGGCGCCGCGTCCGTAGCGCCACGTCCCCGTCATCCCCGTCGTCCCGTAGTCCCGTGTCCGGCGTCCCGGCCGGCGTCCGGCTCCTCCGAAGGGCAGTGCCATGTCCCGTCAGATCGCTCTGCTCCGCGGCATCAATGTCGGCGGCCACAACTCCTTTCCCAAGGCTAAGCAGCTGGCGCTGGCCGAGTCCCTGGGCCTGCGGAACGTCTCCGTCCTGCTGCAGACCGGGAACGTCGTCTTCGCCGACCCCGGTACGCCACCGGAGGAGACGGCCCGGATGATCCACGACCGGATCGCCGCCGATCTGGGCCTGACCGTGCCGGTCGTCGTCCGGACCCGCGACGAGCTGGCCGCCGTGGTGGCCGCGAATCCGTTTCCGCAGGCCACGGCGGAGCCCAAGAGCCTGCATGTCACGTTTCTGTCGGCGGTGCCGGCCGACACCTCCCGGCTGGACGCGCTCGATGCGGCCGCGTTCGCGCCCGACCGGTTCCGGCTGGCCGGGCGCGAGCTGTATCTGTGGTGCCCGAACGGCATCGGCCGCTCCAAACTCGCCGATGCGGTCGGCCGCGCCCCGCTGGGGGTGACGGCCACCGCCCGCAACTGGAACACCGTCACCAAACTCCTGGCCCTGGCGGACGCCTGACCGCTGCCGGGGGCCGGGCCGGGGGACGTCAGCGCCAGCCGTAGCGCTCGCGCAGCCGGTTGACGACCAGGTTGAAACGGCCCCGGTCCAGTGCGCAGGCCTCCCGCCGCATCCCGGCCGGGTGCACCCGCAGCACCCGGTCCACCGCCACCCAGGAGTCGCGCCCCGCACGGTCCCACGGGCCGACGCCGATGGCGACCCAGTCCCGGTCGTTGGCGTGCCGCTTGCTGGACAGCTGCACGGCCAGCAGGGTGCCGCCGCTCTCGCGGGCGACGACGAGGACGGGCCGGTCCTTGCCGCGGCCGTCGTTCTCCTCGTACGGGACCCAGGTCCACACGATCTCGCCCGGGTCCGGGTCGCCGTCGTGGTCGGGTGCATAGGACGTCGTGACGGTGCCGACCGAGCGCGGGTGGGCTTCCACGGTCGCGGTGGGGCCCTCGCGGCCGGGCAGCGGCGTGGCGTCGTCGGATGCAGTGGATGACGTGGATGACGTGGATGACGTGGTCATGACCTCACGCTATCCGCCGTCGCCGGCGGGGTGACGGGCGGTCCTCGACCGGCGCTCGACGACCGATTGTCAGTGGTGGGTCGTACGGTTTTCAGCAGCGGGGGAACGGTCGCTGGGACCGCCCGGGGAGGGGAGTTCGCCATGTCCGCGACCACGACCGGAACCACGACATATCTGGAGCTGTCCCAAGACGGCGGCGGCGCCCACAAGTTCTACGAGGTCGCGGTTTCGGGCACCACCGTCTCGGTGCGCTACGGCCGGATCGGCGCGGCCGGGCAGCAGCAGACCTCGACGTTCCCGACGCGGGAGAAGGCACAGGCCGCGGCCGCCAGGAAGATCGGCGAGAAGGTCAGCAAGGGCTATGCGCCGGCCGTCCAGGGGCAGCGCGTCGCCCGGCCGGTGACACGACGTCAGGTCGCCTCGGCGCCGTCGACGGCGCGCGCGGTCGCGCCGGTGCTGTGGCGGTTCCGTACGGGCGCCTCGGCGTTCGGGATCCATGTCGCCGAGGACCGCTGCTGGGTGGGGAACCAGAACGGCGATGTCCACGCCCTCGGCCACGACGGCGAGGTGCTGGCCCGCTATCAGCTCCCCGAGGGCGTCAAGTGCCTGGTGGCGGACGACTTCTGGATCTACGCCGGCTGTGACGACGGCAAGGTCTACGACCTGTCCTCCAAACTGCCGTTCGCCGCCTACGACATCGCGCCCGACGTCGACATCTTCTGGCTGGACATCCGCGAGGGCATCCTCCACGTCGCCGACCGCAGCGGCGGGCTGACCGTCATCGACCACGAGGACGAGTACCAGTGGTCACGGCGCAGCGCGGGCGAACACGCCTGGATGGTGCGGCGCGACGAGCACGCGGTCTACCACGGCCATCACCGTGGTGTCACCGCCTACCGTGCCGACGGCAGCCGCGAGCTGTGGCACACCCCGACCAGGGGCGCGGTGCTGTTCGGCTGGCAGGAGGACCGCGCGGTGTACGCCGGCACGGACAAGCGCGTCGTGCAGCGGCTGGCGAAGGACACCGGGGCCGTGGAGGCCACCTACACCTGCGACACCGTCGTCTACTCCTGCGCCACGGCCCTCGACGGCCGCTTTGTCTTCGCCGGGGACTCGGCCTCCTCGGTGTACTGCTTCGCCGCCGACGGCACCCGGCTGTGGAAGCTGGGCACGGGCGGCGGCTCGGCGCTGTCGATGCAGTATCTGGACGAGAAGCTGTACCTGGTCACCACCGACGGCTCCCTGGTGTGTGTGGACGCGAGCGATGCGGCGATCGCCGCGGCCCGGTCGGGCACGGTCCCGGTTGCCCGGGACGTCAAGTCGGCCGCCGCGCTGCCCACCTACACCCCGTCCGCCACGGTGCAGACGGTGGCGTCCGCCGCGGCCTCCGGGATCGTGGTGGAGTGCGTCCAGGAGGCCGGCCGGCTGCGGGTCCATGTGGTCTCCGGGGGCTACGAACCGTCCTGGAACGTCCAGTTCCCCCGCCACATACGCCGCCCCGGAGCGCGCTATGTCGTCGAGGACCTGTCGCCGGCCGCGGGCGGTTTCTACCGAGTCCGCGGGGAGATCCGGCAGCTCGTCTGACACCGTGGCGCGTCTTCGGCAGCGCTCAGCCCAGCCCGCTCCAGGCCGGGCGGCGGGGGTCGTCGGCCCGTACGACGACATCCGCCGCCTCCTCCGGCCGGGTGTCGTCCTCGTAACGGGCGAACGCGGGCAGCGTCCAGCGCCGGTCCTGCGGCGTACGGCGGGCCAGCGCGGCGGGCGACAGTTTCAGGTGCACCGAGAAGTCGAAGGGGAACCCATGGCCGAGCAGCAGGGGGCCGTGCAGCAACAGGACGCCGCCGGGCGGCAGTTCCGCGTACCCGCTGCGGGTGGCGCGGTCCGCGACAGGATCCCACAGGTCCGGCAGCACCCGCCCGGTGCCGCCGGGGTCCAGCGGCCGGAACACCTCGCGCCACAGGGCCCGCCGGTCGAACCACTCGTCGTAGAAGGCGTCGGCGTCCTCGCGGCCGTACTCCAGCCGCAGGGAGGCGGGGCGCAGAAAGCCGAAGGTGCCGGCCTTGTGCACCGCCCGCCCCCGGATCCGCAGCGCCTCGGCGAGCCGCCCGGCCGGCTCACCCGGAGATGCGGCGGGCGCCCCGTCGATGGCCACCCGCAGCCAGGGACTCCCGTCCTGCGCCGTCATCGCGGCGATGTGCCCGGCGAGCGCATCGGTCAGCCGGTCCCAGGTGATCGCTTCGAGCCGCACCCCGCCATTGTGCCTGCCACCGGGACCAGGCCGTGGCCGCGGCCGACCTGCGGGCCCTGCCACGGCTCTGCGGCATACGGTCCCTGGGCCCTGCGTCGTCATCTGCTGCACCAGCGCCGTCGGCCCGCCGTGACGAGCACCACCAACTCCGCTTCCCCCGGACCCCGTTGTGCGTCGTCCGTACTTCGCTGTGGCCGAGGTTCAGGCCCCGTCCGCGGCCGGGCGGGCGGCTCCGTGGCGGCTGAGTTCGGCCGCCGCCTCCTTCGTCGCCTCGATAACGCTCCCGGGCGGCTGCGGCATCACGGACCTGGGCTTGAGAAGCAGGGCCGAGCCCATGATGGAGCCGTCCCACATGATCGGCGCCGCGCAGGAGTTCCAGCCGGCCATGCACTCCTCGAATCCGAGGGCATGGCCGAGGTCGCGGACCTCCGTCAGGGACGCCAGCAGCGCGTCGTTGTCCCGGTGGACGCCGGGCCCGGCCTGGTCGGGCACGGGCTCGGCCAGCACCCGCTGCTGGAGCACCTGAGGCAGGTAGGCGAGGATCGTCCGGCCGGAGGCGCCGGTGCGCAGCGACCGGGTCACGGACAGCACATCGCGGGGCGTCATGCCCAGTTCGGCGAGGTCGGAGTCGCCGACGGCCATGTCCATGCACTGGCGCTGCGCGCCGGAGAACGGCGCCACCATGTAGAGGAACGCCAGCCCGCCGTCGGTGGCCTCGCGCAGCCGGCGCAGCACCGTCTGCGAGGCGTCGCCGTCGAGGCGGTGGTCGAGCGCGGTGAAGGCCAGCTGGGCGGCGGAGGTCCGCAGCCGGTAGAGGCCGCGGTCGACCCGTTCGAAGATGCGCTGGTAGATACCGGACTGCAGGATGCGGTAGACGACGGAGTCGTCCAGGCCGGTGAATTCGGCTATCTCCCCCGGTCCATGGGCGTATCCGCCGAGTTCGGCGAAGGCCGTCTGGACGAGGAAGACCCGCTCGGCATGGCCGGATCCCGACGTCCGCGCTCCCGCGGCCGGCGCGTCCCCGGATGGCCGGCGCGGGTGCTGGGCATGGCGCGGGCCGCGCTGCGCCCCGGCCGTGGTGCCCTCCCCCAAGCTCTCGGCCCCGCTCGAGCAGGGGGTACCCCCATCGGAGGGGGAGGCGGCGGCCAAGGCCGCGGCTCCCGGCGCTGTGCTGCTGTTGCCCATCGTGTGCTCTCTCCCCTGGCAGTGATCCGCGCCCGAAGGCGCACGGCATATGTGGTGCGGACCGGCATCCCCGTCGGCCGCGGCCCCCGCTGCTGCCCTGGGCGGACGGCGTCCGGGTGCCCTCCCGAAGCCGCTGTGTCCACCGTGCGCCCTCGGTTACCGGGCGACGTCCAGGGCGAGTTTCCCGGTCGGGGTGCGCGCGGCCAGATCGTGGTGGGCCCGCGCCGCCTCCCCGAGAGCGTAGGTGGCGCCGGTCAGCGGCTTGAGCCGCCCCTCGGCCACCGCGTCGAACAGGGCCCGCATGGAGGTCGGCAGGGCCGTACGGTCCGCGTAGAGCTGCGGCAGCCAGAAGCCCGCGAGGGTGATGGACCGCGCCATCAGGTCCCGGGTCGCCACGCTCGCCAGCTCGCCGCCGGCGAAGCCGTACACCGCCAGCCGGCCGCGCGGGGCGACGGCGGCGAGGGTCTGGGCGAAGGTGGCGCCGCCGGTCATCTCCAGCGCCGCCTGCACCGGGCCGCCCGCGGCCGCCAGGATGCGTTCCGTCAGGTCCTCCGCCCGGGAGTCGACCGCCGCGTGGGCGCCCAGCTCCGTCGCCAGCTTGCGTTTGTCCTCGGAGCCGGCGAGCGCGATGACCTTGGCGCCGGCCTGCGCGGCGAGCTGGACGGCCAGCGAGCCGACGCCGCCGGCCGCGGCCGGGACGACGACGGTCTCGCCCTTAGTGATGCGCAGCGAGGTGAACAGCAGATGCCAGGCGCTGTTGCCCTGGAGGGCCAGCGCGACGGCCTGTTCGTCGGTGACGGCGTCGGGCACGTCCCAGGTGACGCGGCGGTGCAGCAGCGCCCGTTCCGCGTATCCGCCACCGCGGGTCAGACCGACGACGCGGCGGCCGCCGTCCACGGTGCCGACGACCTCGTTGCCGGGTATGTAGGGCAGTTCGACGGGGGCGAGGTAGGAGTCGCCGCGTACGTGCACATCCGCGTAGTTGATGCCGGCGAGGGTCACCTCGACCATCGAGTGGCCGCCGCGGGGCTCCGGTTCGGGCACGTCCTCCAGCCGCAGCACGTCCGGGCCGCCGAATTCTCGCATCACAATCGCGCGCACGACTCTCCCTCGGGTTCTCAGGTGCGGTGCCCGCACAGGGTAGGCACGGCGCCCGCCGGCCCGGGGGCACCCGATCAATTCGCGCCAACCATCCGGCCTTTCGTGCGCCGCCTTTCGGCGTTCGGCGCCGCATATCAGGCGGCTTTCTCGCGTCGCGAGAAAGTGCCGGCGCGTTTTCCGCCCATTGAGCCGTTTTGCAATAGATCTACGCATCGGTATGCACGGGGTGGCTCCTACGCATCCTTCGTTTTCTTCCGGCTACCGGAAGTGATCGCCGCGGCCTACGATCCGGAACGGTGTCCGCCGTCGACCGGATGCGACGGCCGCGCCCCCAGGGACGGCGCGCGTTCCGCGAGGCCGCCGCGCCGGTCCGTCCCACCCGGTGACACGGGCGGGTGGCGGCGGGTGCGGCCCTGCATGGGGTGGGGCGGGCACGGCCTGAGGGGGATTCATGATGGGGAAAACGGGGGGTGGCAGGCCGGCGTTCGCGCCGGCCTGCCGCGACCTTCAAAGGGCTCAGCCGCTGCCGTCGGCACCACTGCGGCTGCTGCGGTCCGCCTCCGCTTCCCTGCCCGCCTCCTTGACGGCCTCGATCACGGCTGCCACCGACGCCGTCGTCGCCGCCGCGCGCCGGCACTCCGGCAGGAATGCGGCACCGCCCTTTCTGGACGCGACCCGCTACCACAGGGGAAACGTGCGCCCCCGCCGAGAAAGGCACTGCCCATGAACGCGTCGAGCAGTACAAGCGCCACCGGGCTCCGGTTCACCCACCCGCATCTCGCCGTGGTGCTGGGCGGCGGTTTCACCGGCATGCTCGCCGCCGCGGCGCTGTCCGCACACGCCGATGTCATCGTCGTCGAACGGGAGCGCCTGCCGCGTACCCCCGCCCTGCCCACGGACCTGCCGCAGGCCCGGCATGCCCATCTGCTGTCGGCGGACGGTGCCCGGACCGTGGAGGAGCTGCTGCCCGGCGTCGTCGAACGGTGGCTGGACGAGGGGGCCCGTCCCATGCCGCTGCCGTCCGGGCCGGCGGGACCCGCCCCGCAGGGCCGGCTGTCCCGCCGGCCCGCGCAGTGCGTGATCGCCTGCTCCCGCGACCTGCTCGACCGCGTCGTCCGCGAACAGGTGCCGGCCCTGGAGGCGGTGACGGTCCTCGACGGCACCGAGGCCGAGGAGCTGACCGGCACCGCGGAACACATCACCGGGGTACGCGTCCGGGACACCGTCACCGGCAGCGTCCGCCGCCTGGACGCCGACCTCGTCATCGACGCCACCGGACGGCACTCCACGACGCCCGGTCGGCTCACCACGCTGGGCCTGCCCGCGGTACGCGAAGAGCTCGCCGACTGCGGCATCGTCTCCGCCACCCGGATCTTCCGCGCCCCGCCCGGCACCGAGAACTGCCCGGTGATCACCGCCCGTTCGAGCCCGGAGAGCCGCCAGGACCCCGGGCGGACGGCGACGCTGGTCCCCATAGAGGGCGGCCGCTGGCTGGTCACCCTCACCGGCACCGGAGACGGCCGCCCCTCCGCACACGCCGACCGGTTCGTTCCGTTCGCACGCCGCATACCCCACTCCGTCATCGGCGACCTGATAGCCGACGCCGAACCGCTGAGCGAGGTCCGGGTGACCCGCGACACCGCCAGCCGGCTGCGGCGCTATGAACAACTGCGGTCCTGGCCCACCGGATTCGTTGTCCTGGGCGGCGCGGTCGCCGCGTTCACCCCCGATTACGGCCAGGGCCTGTCCATCGCCGCCCACAGCGCCCTCGCCCTGCGCGACGCCCTGCGCCGGCGTGGACTGGACGATCCGGCGCTCGCCCGCACTGTGCAGCAGTCCCTCGCGCGCATCGCCCGGGCGCCCTGGACACCGGCCACCGGCCGCCAGCTCCCCTCGGCCCCCGCGGGGCCACGCCCGTCCGCGGCCACCCGGTTCGTCCGCGACGCCGTCAACGGCATGCTCGGCACCGCCATCGGCCGCCCGCCGGTCTGCCGCGCCTACGTCGATGTGATCACATCCACCACGCCCACGACCCGCATCGCACGCCCGTCCGGCTCGGTATCCCTACCAGCGGCGCCGACCGGACGGCGCAGACCCGCCGAACGCTGACGCCCGGCCCGGCCTGCCCTGAGGAAAATCGGTTCACCCGGCGCCCTTCCATCGATCACAGTGGTGACACCACGCCACGCCGCACGCTCTGCGCGAAGAACCGCCGAGCAGCCGCTGAGCAACCACGGTGAACAGAAACGGGGATCCACCATGTCGACGCTGCGCGTCACGGTCGAGCACATGACGATTCATGAGCATCCCAACGCCGATGCGCTGGAGCTCGCCCAGGTCGGGCTGTACCGCGCCGTCGTCGCCAAGGGGGCCTACCGCACCGGCGACGCCGCCCTGTACATCCCGGAGCAGGCCGTCCTCCCTCAGGAGTTGGTGACCGAGCTGGGGCTGACCGGCAAGCTGGCCGGTTCCGCGGCCAACCGGGTCAAGGCGATCCGGCTGCGCGGCGAGCTCTCACAGGGCATCGTCTGCCGGCCGAAGGCGCTGGACGGCAGGGACCTGGCACGGGCGGCCGAGGACGGCACCGACTTCGCGGCGGAGCTCGGGATCGTGAAGTGGGTGCCGCCGGTGCCGATTTCGATGAGCGGGGAGGCCGAGCCAGCGCCCGATCTGCTGCCGTGGATCGATATCGAGAACCTCAAGCGGTATCCGGAGGTGTTCACCGAGGGCGAGCCGGTGGCGGTCACGGAGAAGGTGCACGGCACCGCGTGCTGCCTGACCTACGGCGCCGATCACGATCGCGTCCAGGTGACGTCCAAGGGGCTGGGCGCGCAGCGGCTGGCCCTGGTGGAGGACCCGAAGAACCTGTACTGGCGGGCGGTGCGTGCCCATGGCGCGGCGCGGGTCGCGGCAGAGCTGGCCGGGGAGCTGGGGGCGTCGCGGGTCGGCATCTTCGGCGAGGTGTACGGCGACGGCGTACAGGATCTGGGCTACGGCGCGGACAGCCGCCGCGGGGAGCCCGCGTACGCCGTCTTCGATGTGTCGGTCGAGGCCGGCGGGCAGGTGCGCTGGCTGGCGCCGGAGGAGCTGACGAAGGTGCTGGACGGGCGGCTTCCGGTGGTGCCGACGCTGTTCACGGGTCCGTACGACGCACAGCGGGTGATGGAACTGGCCGAAGGGCGCGAGACGCTGTCGGGGCGTGCGGTGCACATCCGGGAGGGTGTGGTCGTCCGTCCGCTGGGCGACCGCTACAGCCCGGTGCTGGGCGGCCGCGCCATCGCCAAGGTGGTCGGCGGCGCGTATCTGACGCGCAAGGGCGGTACGGAGTACGAGTAGCCGCGCACCGGTTGACCCGCCCCCGGCCTCAGACGCCGGCGGCCTGCCCCAGGAGCCGTTGGGCGAGGAGGAGCGGGGCGCCGGGGTCACGGCTCGGCGCCGGGGCCTTGGTCCGGTGCGTGGGCAGGCGCTCGACCGTCGTCGCGCCGGTGTCGGACTCCAGGGCGGGGGCATAGCCCGCGGCGCGCAGGGCCTCCAGAGTGGCGGCCGGGGGACGGCTGCTGACCAGGACGGTCGGGGCGATGGCCCGTAGCCCGAGGTCGCGCAGGGCGCGGTGGGCGGCGAGTTCCGCGACGAGGGCTTCGTCGTCGGAGCGGATGCAGCAGGCGGCGGGCAGCACGCGCATCCGGCCGTGGGAGCGGGCGGTGTCCTGGATGAGGTAGCCAAGCGGCTGCGGCAGGTCGCCGGCCGCCGAGGCGGCGCCGAGCGCGTCGAGCAGGGTCTCGGCGGTGCGGCCGGTGTCCAGGGCGCGGCGTACGGAGGCGGGGGTGAAGCGCCAGGTGACGGCGTGGCCTTCGGACTCGCGGTCGGCGGCCGCGCCGAGCAGCCCGTCGAGGGCGGGGGCGGGGCGGCCGGGGACGACGGCGGTCAGATCGGCCTGGAAGTGGGCCTGTTGGAGGAGCGGCGGGAGCAGGTCCCGCAGCGGTTCGTCGAGGACGCGCGGGTCGGCGAGGAGGGCGCGGCCCAGGGGGGTGAGCGTGCCGTGGGCGGTCAGGCCGAGGCAGGCGGCTTCGTGGAGGGTGTGGGCGGCGCGGTCCGCGGCCATCGGTTGTTCGGTGACGGCGAGCGGGCGGTGCCAGTCCGCGGCGGCGAGGACGTTGTGCAGCGGGGTGTGCTCGGCGGCCTCCGGCGGCAGGGGCGGCAGAGGTGCCCCGGCGCCCAGGGGGACGGTGGCCAGCGCGGCCAGCAGGGCGTGCCGCAGGGCGGGGGCGTGCCGGTCATGGCCACGTACGAGCGCGGTAGGGGTCTCGCCGAAGGGGGTGTGGGTGGGGACGGCCCACAGGGCGGACCAGGCGGCGAGTACGGGGGCGAGGCGCTCGCCCGGCGGGCGGGCGAGCCAGTCGTCGTAGGCGCCGGTGGGGAGCGCGGTGATGCCCGCCGGGGTGCGGGTCAGCGCGATCAGGTCGGCGGCGAGGGCGAGGTCGAGGAGGAGCCGGGTGTGGGGTTCGGCGGCACCGGCCTCCTTGGCCAGCCGCTTGATCTCACGGATCGTCAGGCCGCCCGACTTGCGCAGCGCGGCGGGCTGCCTCGCCAGGGAGGCCAGGAGGCGCTCCAGGGTGGCGGCGAGGGTCGCCGCGGCGGCCCGCGATTCGTCGAGCAGCGACTCCGCGGTGGTTGCCCTTCCGGCGATGCCGGGGGCGGTCTCCGGGGCCGGCCGTGGGGCGCGCGCGGCGAAGGGGCCGAGGTCGTGGGCGGCCAGAAGCTGTGGGGTGCGCGGCGGGACGACGATGGTGCCGTCCTCGGTGGGCGCGGCCAGACCGTCGTCGTACAGCGCGTGCAGCGCGGCCTCGGCGGCCGCCCGCGCGGGTCCGGGCTCTGCGGCCCCGAGCGCGGCGTACACCTCCTCGGGCGGGACGGGTTCGCCGGCCAGGTGGGCGAAGGACAGCCGGTGTGCCATCAGGGACTGGTAGTCGGCGCCGGGTGCGGGGGCGGCGGGGCCGGGGGCGGCGTCCGCGGCCCGCTCCTGGCTGATCCGGGCCGTGGTGGCGAGCACCTGGAGCCGGGGGTGGTCGAGGTGGATCACCAACTGGTGGAGGACTTCGTATGACCACAACGCGCTTGCCAGGCCGCGCAGTTGAGTGGGTGCAGGGCGGCGGGCGAGCGGCTCGGCGTGGCGGGTGAGGAGTGCGGCGAGCTGCTGCGGGGTGCGCCGGGCGAGGGATCGGGTGAGTGTGTCGAGGCCTTCCACGGCCTTGAGGTTAGTCATCGCGCGAGCAGGGTGGTCAGGGCGCCCACGGGGTCGGGGTCCGCCGGCCCGGTGGGCCACCAGTCCTCGGCGCCGGGCTCGGATTCGTAGGGGTACCAGCGGCTGTCGTGGCCGAAGCGCAGCTGGATGCCGCGCCCGGGGTCGGTGAGGTGGTTGTGGCGCGGGCGCAGGGCGGGGAGGTCGGCGGCGATCAGGGCGCTGCGGGCCCGGTCGAAGTCGCCGGCCGGGGGGTTCCAGGTGGTGCCGAGGAGGGCGAGTCCTTCGGGGCCGCCCTGCCGCCAGGCGGCCACGGAGCGGGCCACCTCGGTGGGCGTACGGCCGGTGGCGGCCGCGAGGTCGCGGTAGAGGGCCCGGGTGGCGGAGGTCAGCCCGGCGGTGGGGTGGGCGGTGGCCGCCAGGCGGACGGCGTCCTCCCATGGGGGCAGCTGGGGGAACGGGCTGCGGACGGGCTGCCGTTCGCGGCCGGTGCCGGCGGCTCCGACGGCTCCGGCAGTGGATACGCAGGCGTGGGCGCGGGCCGCGGCGTCGGCGGCCAGGAATTCCAGGGCGGCCGGATCGAAGGGGAGACCCTCGGCATCCGGGAGAGCCGGCGGCCGGCCGGGGTGGGCCGGCACCGGCAGGGGCGGCGGCAGCGGCGGGCGGAGGCGGTCGGCGAGGGCATCACGGGCCAGGACGCCGGGAGGGGAGGCGGGCCCCGCCGACGCGGCCTCCGGTAGCGGCCCGGCGGACCCGGCGGGATCGGGGGCGCCGGTCCGGCCGTTCTGGACACCGTGTGTGGCGTTACGGCGGGAGAGCTCGTCGAGCAGCTCCCGCTCGCCGCGGCCGCGCATCAGCAGCAGGACGAAGGGGTCCGCGTCCAGGAGGCGGGCCACCTGGAAGCAGAGCGCGGCGGCGTGTTTGCAGGGCCGCCCGGAGTCCGGGCACGAGCAGCGCGGGACGAGATCGCCCGGCCCCGGGAGGAGGCGCACCTCCCCCTCGGCGAGCGCGCTGGGCAGCTTTTTGGCCAGCAGGGCCGCCAGTTGGGCGGGTTCCGCGGCGATGGCGTCGAGCAGGCCGTCCCACTCCGGTTCGGAGAGGATCCGCAGGCGGATTTCGGCGCTGTACGGGCGGGGCCTGCTGCCGCGCACGGTGGCGACGATGCGGCCCGGCGTGACGTTGATCGTGTCGACATGGCCGTCCCGCGCGTACGTGCGGCCGCGGGCCAGCCGGGCGCTGTCGAGGGCGGCGCTCTCCAGCGCGTCCAGCCAGGCGCTGCCCCACCAGGATTCGGCGAACAGTCCGCGGGCACCGCTGCGGGCCGGCAGCGGCGGGAACGTCCGCGAGCGGTCGGCGCGCGCCAGCCGGTCGGCCGCGGCGGCGCGCCCCGTTGCCGCGGGCCGTCCCCGGAAGCCGGAGGGGTTCATACGGACCTCCTCAGGGAGACGAGATCGGCCAGCTCGGCGTCGGACAGTTCGGTGAGCGCGGTCTCGCCACCGGAGAGCACCGCATCGGCGAGCGCCCTCTTGGCGGTGAGGAGCTGGGCGATGTTGTCCTCGACGGTGCCCTCGGCGATCAGCCGGTGCACCTGGACCGGCTGGGTCTGGCCGATGCGGTAGGCGCGGTCGGTGGCCTGCTCCTCCACCGCCGGATTCCACCACCGGTCGTAGTGGATCACATGGCCGGCCCGGGTGAGGTTGAGGCCGGTGCCCGCCGCCTTGAGGGACAGCAGGAAGACCGGGGCGTGGCCCGACTGGAACCGGTCGACCATCTTCTCCCGCTCGGCGACCGGGGTGCCGCCGTGCAGAAGCTGGTTCGGGATGCCGCGGTTGCCGAGGTGCCGCTCCAGCAGCCGGGCCATCCCCACGTACTGGGTGAAGACAAGGGTGGCGCCGCCCTCGGCCAGGATGGTGTCCAGGAGTTCATCGAGCAGCTCCAGTTTCCCGGAGCGGGCGGCCAGGCCCGGCGCGGTCTCCTTGAGGTACTGCGCGGGGTGGTTGCAGATCTGCTTGAGGGCCGTGAGCAGCTTCATGACCAAGCCACGCCGCGCGATGCCCTCGGCCGCCCCGATCCGGGCGAGCGCCTCACGGACGACGGCCTGGTACAGCGCGGCCTGTTCGCGCCCCAGCGCCACCGGATGGTCCGTCTCGGTCTTGGGCGGCAGCTCGGGGGCGATCCCGGGATCGGACTTCTTACGGCGCAGGATGAACGGCCGCACCAGCCTGGCCAGCCGTTGCGCCGCCTCCGGGTCCTCGCCGCCCTCGACCTCACGGGCATGCAGCGCACGGAACGTCTTGAGGGACCCCAGGAGCCCCGGGGTCGTCCAGTCCAGGAGCGCCCACAGCTCGGAGAGGTTGTTCTCCACCGGGGTGCCGGTGAGGGCGATCCGGGCCGGGGCCTTGATGCCGCGCAGCGCCTTGGCCGTCGAGGAACGCGGGTTCTTCACGTGCTGCGCCTCGTCGGCGACCACCCATGCCCAGGTGTGGGCGGCCAGTTGGGCGGCGCTGCTGCGCATCGTCCCGTAGGTCGTCAGGACGAAGCCGCCGTCCGTGCCGTCGAGGCTGCGGCCGGCACCGTGGAAGCGGCGTACGGGCGTGCCGGGGGCGAAGCGCTCGATCTCGCGCTGCCAGTTGCCCAGGAGGGAGGCCGGGCAGACGACGAGCACCGGTGCGGTGGGCCGCCGGTGCCGGTGGAGCGCAATGACGGTGATGGTCTTGCCCAGGCCCATGTCGTCGGCGAGGCATCCGCCCAGGCCGAGCGAGGTCATGGTGTCGAGCCAGGACATGCCCCGGAGTTGATAGTCCCGCAGGGTCGCCCGCAGTCCGGGCGGCTGGGGCAGCGGCGCCGCCGGGGCGGTGAGGCGGCTGCGCAGCGCCGCGAGGGCCCCCAGGGGCACCACCTCGACCTCTTCGCCGTCGACCTCCGCGGTGCCGCCCAGCGTCGCGGCGAGGGCGTCGACCGGGTCCAGATAGCCCAGTTCGCGTTTGCGGGCCTTGCGTACGAGGGCGGGGTCGACCAGGACCCACTGGTCGCGCAGCCGGACGACGGGGCGATGGGCCTCGGCGAGGGCGTCCATCTCCGCCTCGGTCAGCGGTTCGCCGTCCATGGCCACCTGCCAGCGGAATTGCAGCAGTTGATCGGTCTCGAAGAACCCGAAGCCGTCCGCGGCCGAACCCGGCGCCGGGCGCAGCACGGCCGCGGCGGTCAGCCCGCGGGCCAGCTCCTTGGGCCAGTGGACGGCCACCCCGGCGGCGGCCAGCCGTGGCGCGGCCGGCCCCAGCAGGTCGTACAACTCGTCCTCGCTGAGCGGGAGTACATCGGGAACCGGCCGCTCCAGGAGGCGCGCGAGCGGATCCCAGACACGCGCCGCCCGCCGCACCGCGAGCAGCGTGTCGACGCGGGACCGCGGCCCGAAGTGGTCGGAGTCCTCGCCGTCCCACAGCTGACGGGCATCGGCCACCAGGGTCGGGTCGGTCAGGCTGTGCACCTGCAGCACGACGGCCGCCGCACTGCGCTCCTCGGCACCGTCCCCGCTGTCCGGCCCGGCGTCGAAGAGCTTGCGCGACGGCAGGTCCAGGCGCAGGGAGAGCCGTACGCCCGCGTCGATACCGGCCGCGGCCTCGGCGGCCCACTCCCGGGCGCCGGGCAGGTGCTGCGGCGCACTCGCCGCGAACGGGGCACCGGCCACGAGCGCGGCGGCGGGGGTACGTGGCAGAGCGTCCACGACCGCGTCCACGAAGTGCCGGACCAGCGCCGCCGGGTCGGACACCTGAAGCGGGCGGCTGCCGGGCACCGGGACCGCGTAGGCCTCACCGGGCATGGCCGCGGCGATGGCCCGCAGGTGCGCGACGTCATCGGGATCCAGGGGCCCGGCGCGCCAGGCGTCGGTGTCCTCGGCGGTCAGCCCCGGCAGCAGCCTGCCGCGCCCGGCGAGATGCAGGGCGTGCAGCGTGGCCGCGCCCCAGCAGGCGGCGGCCGGATGGGCGGCCGGGTCGTGCCGGGCGCGCACCAGCAGCGGCACCGCCTCGGCCAACGGCAGCAGCACGGCAGGGACCGTATGACTGCGGGCCCCGTTGCCGTGCCGCCGGGCGACGGTCAGCTCCAAGGGCGCACCGCCCTCCTCCGGCGCGCCGGTCGTACCGCCCCGCCCCGCTCCCCCGCCGGGCAGCGGCCCGCCGTCTGGCCGCCAGAAGGCGACCTTCCCGGCGCGCGGCGGCGTGCCGCGAACGAAGGTCACGGCACAGCGGGCCAGGGCGGCCCCGAACCCACCGCTGCCTCCGCCCGCCCCGTGCGAGGCGGACGCCGGATCATCCGCTCCTGCTCCTGACACCGCCCCGCTCACTCCCTCCATCACCCCCGTCGCGCCCGTCGCCTCCGTCCCCCACCGCCTCGCCATACCGCCCTCTCGTCCCGCTACGTGATCGTTCGGCGCCCGCCGCTGCAGCCCTGCCTGAAACCGATGGAAACACACGGCACTGACAACGCCGTTCCCCCGGCGCCTCCCACGCTTCCCTCGCAGGTCAACAGCATCGCGTTGGGTCGCCCCCGGCAAGACGCCGGGGCCGCCGACCAGCACCGGACCCACGTTGTCCACAGGCCCCGCACCACATCCCCGCATCGCCGCAGGACCGGCTACAGTCAGTCACATCATCACTCTCAGTAATGAATCCATCTCATCGAGGAGTCTTCATGCACACCCCCGCCAGCACCCCCGCCAACACCCCCATCGACGCCCCCACACCCGAGCAGACCGCCGCGGCCGAGGCGTTCCGGACCGGCGCGCACCTCGTGATGCAGGCCGGGGCCGGCACGGGTAAGACGACAACCCTCGCGATGCTCGCGCACGCAGCACAACGGCAAGGCCGCCTCGGTCGATATATCGCCTTCAACAGAGCCATCGCACGCGACGCCGCCAGAAAATTCCCCTCCGGCGTGGCCTGCAGAACCGCCCACTCCCTCGCCTACACCACAGTCGGCAGGCACTACCAGGCGCGGATGAACGCCCCCAGGCAAGCAGGCTGGCGCGGGCGCGGCCCTGGGTATCGACGAAGGCATGTCGGTCCGCGTAGGGGCACGCAAGGTCAACAACAAGGCGCTCTCCCATACGGTCCTGCGCACGGTCACCCGGTTCTGCCAGTCCGCCGACAGGGAGATCGCCCGCCACCACGTCCCGCCCTTGCGCGGTGCGGAATCAGCAGCCCTGCACGATCAACTCGCCGGTCTCGTCCTGCCGTACGCCCGAAAGGCCTGGGCCGATCTTCAGCATCACGAGCGCGGCGTGGTCCGCTTCGAGCACGACCACTACCTCAAGATGTGGGCGCTGCGGGAGCCGGTGATCGGGGCGGATTTCCTGCTCCTGGACGAAGCGCAGGACACCAACCCCGTCGTCGAGCAGGTCTTCTCGGCCCAGCGCGACCACGCCCAGCTGGTGCTGGTCGGCGACTCGGCCCAGGCCATCTACGGCTGGCGCGGGGCGCGCGACGTCATGACGGGATTCGACGGCGAACGGCTCACCCTCTCCCGCTCCTTCCGCTTCGGCCCGGCGCTGGCGGCCGAGGCCAACCGCTGGCTGGCGATCGTCGGCGCACCCCTGCGGCTCACGGGCTCCCCCCGGCTGACGACGGAGTTGCGAACGGTGCCCGCCCCTCAGGCGATTCTGTGCCGGTCGAACGTCGGGGCAATGGTGGAGGTCATACGGCAACTGGAGGCGCACCGCAGGGTCGCGCTCGCGGGCGGCGGCGCGGCACTGGGCGCTCTGGCGCTTGCCGCACACGACCTCGAGACGGGCCGCCGCACGACGCATCCCGAGCTGATGCTCTTCGAGTCCTGGTCGGAACTGCGCGAGTACGCGGAGTTCGACCCGGCCGGCCGGGATCTGCTCCCGCTGGTGGAACTCGTCGACGAGCACGGCACGGCAGCCGTCCTGCGCGCCCTGGACCGGCTCTCGCCCGAGGAGTCCGCCGAGGTAACGGTCTCCACCGCGCATCGGGCCAAGGGGCGGGAGTGGGCGAGCGTGCGCATCGCGGACGATTTCACGGGCCCCGACGACCTCGACGAGGGCAGCGACGACGGAACCCCGCTCCCCGGACCGATCGACGCCGACGAGGCGCGCCTGGCGTACGTAGCGGTGACCCGCGCCCGCTCACAACTCGACATCGGCGGCCTGTCCTGGATCAACGGCCACCCGGCGGGCGATCCACGCCGCGCCACGAGCCCCCCCGGGCGGGCAACCGTGACCGGGAACCACGGCCCGGACATCCGGCACATGACGCGGCTGGGTGACGGAGTCATCGATCGGGAGGATCCTGAAGGCAGGAGATGGCGCCGATGCGTACGGGAAATGAGCCGCTTCAGGCACGCAGCCCGCTGAAGATCCGCTGTGGGCTCGCGTTCTGGGGGCTGCTGTGGGCGATCGCCGGAGCTGTGGCCTTCATCCTGGCCGGACGGCCGGAGTGGGCGGCAGCGTGTGCCGCTGTCGCACTGCTGGCAGCCACGGATCTGGTTGTCGTGATATGGCACATCCACCAGGGACCGCACTACCAGCCGGGTAAGGACATACCGCCCTACGAACCCGACCGGGGCCGGAACGAAGCCTTCGGCCGCTGGAACACCAGGGGCCGGAAGCGCGACACGAGGCCGTAAAGGGCCAGGTACGGGTGCGGTGGACCGCCGTGGTGACGACCGCCGTGGTGGACATCCTCGGTGAGGACATCCTTGGTGAGGACCGCCCCAGGCCAACCCTTCACCACTCGGCATCACCGCTCGCACCGGCCTCCCGGCCCCCCCTCCCGGCGCCGGGCGCGAAGCGGGCCGCTTCGAGGAATTCCGGGCGGGGTTCCAGGGCCGCGGCGAGGCGGAAGTGGCGTAGGGCCTCGTCGGGGCGGTTGGCGCGTTCCAGGGTGCGGGCTAGGGCGAAGTGGGCGAAGGAGTTGGCGGGCTCGCGTTCCAGGACGATCTGGAACTCCAGCTCCGCCGACCGCAGTTGAGCCGCCAGGAAGAATGCCCGGGCGCGCAGCAGGCGGGCCGCGGTGTTCTCGGGGTGGGCGGTGATGACCGGATCCAGCAGCCGGATCGCGCCGCGCGGGTCGCGGGCGGCCAGTAGGTGCTCCGCGGCGCGGAAGTCGATGACATGTGTCTCGGGGCTGCGCTCGGGCACGGTCGTCTCCTCTCCATGGCCGTACGGGCAGCCGCCATCAGCCACCCGTACGGCATGACGTGCGGCACAACAACCGCGTCGGCCGGCGCATTCCCGGCCGGCAGGGCAGGGAACCGGCCTGCCGGCACACTCGGAGCACGTCCGGTCCGCTACAGGCTGATGTGGTACGCCTTGCGCAGCGTCTCGTGCACGGTCCACTGCGTGCGGTCCCCCTCGCGCAGCACGCAGGCGTCGCCCGGTCCCACCTCCAGCACCGGGCCGCCCTCGACCTCGATGGTGGCGCGTCCGCTCACCACCACGAAGAGTTCGTTGGCCTCGGTGTCGGTCACCACGCCGGGCGTGACCTGCCAGATGCCCCGGATCTGCTTGCCGTCGGGCGCTTCCCACAGCACCTTGCCCGTCACCACCGGCTCGCCGGAAACGATCTGTTCGGGGTCCAGCGGTTCCGGCTCCAGATCGGCGTCCGCCACACCGGGGATGTTCACGACGAAGGATGCGGGGGCGGCGGAGCCGTCGGAGGTCGAAGAGGGCGAGGCCGGGGTGGCGGCGGGCTCGGCGTCGGGAGCCTGGGAGACGTGGTCGGTAGCACTCATGCGGCGAGGCTATCGCCCGGCCTCAGGCGCCTTGAAGCCGCTCCCATACCTCGCGGACCTGGGGTTCCAGTGCCTCGAGCGGCCCGTCGTTGTCGATGACGAGATCGGCGACCGCCAGGCGCTGTTCGCGGGTGGCCTGGGCGGCCATCCGGGACTTCGCCTCGTCCTCCGCCATTCCGCGCAGCCGTACCAGCCGGTCGAGCTGGGTCTGCGGTGCGGCGTCGGCGACGACGACCAGGTCGTAGAGCGGCGCCAGTCCGTTCTCCGCCAGCAGCGGCACATCGTGTACGACGACCGCGTCCGGCCCCGCCGCCGCCTCGAGTTCGGCCGAGCGCGCGCCCACCAGCGGGTGCACGATCGCGTTGAGCGCCCTCAGCTTCTCGGGGTCGGCGAAGACGATCCCGCCGAGCTTCGGCCGGTCCAGGGTGCCGTCCGGGGCGAGTACACCGTCCCCGAACTCCTCGACCACCGCCGCGAGTCCGGGCGTGCCCGGCTCGACGACCTCGCGTGCGATCTTGTCCGCGTCCACGATCACCGCGCCGTACGACGCCAGCAGACGCGAGACCTCACTCTTGCCCGCGCCGATTCCGCCCGTCAGCCCCACCTTCACCATGCGCCCACGCTATAGGGTCGCAGGACGGAGGTCAGGCGCAGCCCCAAAACGGGGAGAACCCCACTCCGCGGCCCGGCGGTCCCGGCGCGCAGGACCGCCGGATGGCAGCGGTCAGAGCCCGCCGACACCCCCATCGGTCTCCCGCTCCGCCAGGAAGCGCTCGAACTCCCTGCCGATCTCGTCGGCCGAGGGGAGCTCCGCCGGCTCGGCCACCAGGTTCCCCCGGGTCTCCGCTCCGGCCACCGCGTCGTACTGGTGCTCCAGCCCGCTGACCAGCGCGACCAGCTCCTCGTCGCCCTGCGAGAGCTGGCGCTCGATCTCCTCCTGCGTGCGCAGTGCCTCCGTACGCAGCGAATGTGCGGCACCGGGCAGCACCAGACCCGTGGCCGCCGTCACGGCCTCCAGTGCCGTGAGCGCAGCGTCCGGGTACGCGGAGCGGGCGATGTAATGCGGCACATGCGCCGCCACGCCCAGGACGTCGTGTCCGGCCTCGGCGAGCCGGAATTCGATCAGCGACTCCGCGCTGCCGGGCACCTGCGCCTCGTCGAAGAAGCTGGCGTGCCCCGGCATCAGGTCGATGCGGTTGCCGTGCGGCGTGATGCCTACGGGGCGGGTGTGCGGGACGCCCATCGGGATGCCGTGGAAGTTGACCGACAGCCGTACGCCGAGCCGCTCGACCATCTGGCGCACCGCGGCCGAGAAACGCTCCCACTCCACATCGGGCTCCGGGCCGGAGAGCAGCAGGAAGGGCGCTCCGGTCGCGTCCTCGACGAGCCGCAGCTCGATACCGGGGGCCTCGAAAGCCGTCCAGTGGTCGCGCTCGAAGGTGATCAGCGGCCGCCGGGCGCGGTAGTCGATCAGCCGGTCGTGGTCGAAGCGGGCGACCACGCGGTGCGGCAGGCCTTCCAGCAGCCGTTCCACGATCTGGTCACCGGTCTCGCCGGCGTCGATGTAGCCGTCGAAGTGGTACAGCAGCACCAGTCCGGCGGAGTCCCTGGCGGCGATCGCCTCGACCGCTGCGAGCCCGCTCGGCTCCCATTCGTACAACCCCTGGGGATCCAACACAGTGTCCGCTCCTCCTCATGTCCGTGTGCAAGAACGTCCGGACGCGGACTCGCATTCCCGAACCCGCGCGCGATGCCCGCGCACGGCGCAAAACCGCCCCCGCCCCGCGCGAAACCGCCCCGCCGCCGCCCGCAGGCGGCGCGCCGACCGCCACCGCCACCGGCACGCTGACTCCCCGCCAAGCTCCGGGCGCCCCCGGACACGACGAAGGCCCGCTCCCCCTGAGGGGAGCGGGCCTTCGCCTATCGGCTAGTGCCTAGTGGCAAGAGCTCAGCTCTGGCCGCCGGCCAGCTTCTCGCGGAGCGCGGCGAGGGCCTCGTCCGACGCCAGGGCGCCGGAGTTGTCCGCCGACTCCGAGGAGTACGAGCCACCGGAGACCTGGCCGCCACCGGTCTGGCCGGCACCGGCCGCCGCCGGAGCAGCAGCGCCCTCGGCCGCCGCCTGCTCGTCGGCCTCGCGGGACTTGATGACCTGAGCCTGGTGCTGCTCGAAGCGCGTCTGCGCCTCGGCGTACTGGTTCTCCCACACCTCGCGCTGGCTCTCGAAGCCCTCGAGCCAGTCGTTGGTCTCGGGGTCGAAGCCCTCGGGGTAGATGTAGTTGCCCTGGTCGTCGTAGGACGCGGCCATGCCGTACAGGGTCGGGTCGAACTCGACCGTCGACGGGTCGGCACCGAAGGCCTCGTTGGCCTGCTTCAGCGAGAGGCTGATGCGGCGGCGCTCGAGGTCGATGTCGATGACCTTGACGAAGATCTCGTCGTTGACCTGGACAACCTGCTCCGGGATCTCGACGTGGCGCTCGGCCAGCTCGGAGATGTGGACCAGGCCCTCGATGCCCTCGTCGACGCGCACGAACGCACCGAAGGGAACGAGCTTGGTGACCTTACCCGGGACGACCTGACCGATCTGGTGGGTCCGGGCGAACTGCTGCCACGGGTCTTCCTGGGTCGCCTTGAGCGACAGGGACACGCGCTCGCGGTCCATGTCGACGTCCAGGACCTCGACCGTGACCTCCTGGCCGACCTCGACAACCTCGGACGGGTGGTCGATGTGCTTCCAGGACAGCTCGGAGACGTGGACGAGACCGTCGACGCCGCCCAGGTCCACGAAGGCACCGAAGTTGACGATGGAGGAGACGACGCCGGAGCGCACCTGACCCTTCTGGAGGGTGGTGAGGAAGGTCTGGCGGACCTCGCTCTGGGTCTGCTCCAGCCAGGCACGGCGGGACAGGACCACGTTGTTGCGGTTCTTGTCCAGCTCGATGATCTTGGCCTCGAGCTCCTTGCCCACGTAGGGCTGGAGGTCGCGGACGCGGCGCATCTCGACCAGGGAGGCCGGGAGGAAGCCACGGAGGCCGATGTCGAGGATGAGACCACCCTTGACGACCTCGATGACGGTACCGGTGACGATCCCGTCCTCTTCCTTGATCTTCTCGATCGTGCCCCAGGCACGCTCGTACTGAGCGCGCTTCTTGGACAGGATGAGGCGGCCTTCCTTGTCCTCCTTCTGGAGGACCAGGGCCTCGATCTCGTCGCCGACGGCAACGACCTCATTGGGGTCGACGTCGTGCTTGATCGAGAGCTCGCGGCTCGGGATGACGCCTTCGGTCTTGTAACCGATGTCGAGCAGGACCTCGTCCCGGTCGACCTTCACGATGACGCCGTCGACGATGTCGCCGTCGTTGAAGTACTTGATCGTCTCGTCGATCGCGGCGAGGAAGGCTTCCTCGTTACCGATGTCGTTGACCGCAACCTGCGGGGTGGTGGCGGTGGTCTCGGTGCTGCTCGTCATGTGGGAAAGGGCTCCGGTACGGACATTGAGTCGTAGGTACTGCTACGCCGAGAGCCGGTATCGCCTCTGCATAAGCCGGACAGCGTCGAGGCGCTGCTCCGGGGATCCCGTTGAACGGGAGCACCCGAAACGCCTCATAACCGAGGGGTACATACAGATGCGAGCGCGACCTGCTCCGTCTGAGGCGCGCAGGCCCGCAGCGCAACTTGTAGCATACGGGCGCAGCCGGACACGGTCAATGCGCGAACGCGCACACCGGGGGCAGAACGCCCCATAACCGGCACACGCGATGTTCCGCGAGGTCGAACGGCCTCACAGTCCCTGCAGCTCCAAGCAGAGCGAAGACTACGACGACGGGCGCGATGAACCAAGAGCATGAGCCGGAGGCGACCCGACGTGACGCCTCGGACACCGAAAGCAGCCGGGCCAGCCGGGGCTGGTGGGACCGCAATGCGGACGAGTACCAGAGCGAGCACGGCGCGTTCCTGGGGGACGACCGGTTCGTGTGGGGGCCGGAGGGGCTGGACGAGGCGGCGGCGGGGCTGCTGGGGCCGGCGGCGGAGCTGAAGGGGAAGCGGGTCCTGGAGATCGGGGCCGGCGCGGCGCAGTGCGCGCGCTGGCTGGCGGCGCAGGGGGCCCGCCCGGTGGCGCTCGATCTCTCGCACCGGCAGCTGCAGCACGCGCTGCGGATCGCCGACGGGGCGGCGGGCGAGCCGCAGCTGGTGGAGGCGGACGCCGGGGCCCTGCCGTTCCGTGACGACTCGTTCGACCTCGCCTGTTCCGCCTACGGCGCGATTCCGTTCGTCGCCGATCCGGTGCGCGTGTTGCGCGAGGTGCGCAGGGTGCTGCGGCCCGGTGGCCGCTTCGTGTTCTCGGTGACGCATCCCCTCCGCTGGGCGTTCCCGGACGAGCCGGGGCCCGAAGGGCTGTCGGTGGCGGCCTCGTACTTCGACCGCACCCCGTACGTGGAACAGGACGAGAGCGGCCGGGCCGTCTATGTGGAGCATCACCGGACGGTGGGCGACCGGGTACGGGATGTGGTGGCCGGCGGGTTCCGGCTGGTGGATCTGGTCGAGCCGGAGTGGCCGGAATGGAACGCTCAGGAGTGGGGCGGCTGGTCGCCGCTGCGCGGGAATCTGATCCCGGGGACGGCGGTCTTCGTGTGTGAGGCCGCGTGATACGGCGGGACGCCCTTGCGCAGCTGCCCGTGCGCAGCGCCCTGCCCGCTCTGCGGGAGGCCCTCGACGGGGCCGGTGCGGCCGTGCTGTGCGCGCCGCCGGGGACCGGCAAGACGACGCTGGTGCCGCTGGAGCTCGCGGGGCTGACGGGCGCGGGCCCGGCGCGGCGGGTGCTGGTGGCCGAGCCGCGGCGGATCGCGGCGCGTGCGGCGGCCCGGCGGATGGCCTGGCTGCTGGGCGAGGAGATCGGCGGGCGCGTGGGGTTCACGGTGCGCGGGGAGCGCCGGGTGGGGCCCCGTACGGCCGTGGAGGTGGTGACCACCGGCGTGCTGCTGCAGCGGCTGCAGCGCGATCCGGAGCTGGCCGGGGTGGATGTGGTGGTGCTCGACGAGTGCCATGAGCGGCATCTGGATGCCGATACCTGCGCGGCCTTCCTGTGGGACGTACGCGAGACGCTGCGGCCCGAGCTGCGGCTGGTGGCGGCGTCGGCGACGACGGACGCCGAGGGGTGGGCCCGGTTGCTGGGCGGCTCCGAGGGGGCGGCGCCGGTGGTCGAGGCGGCGGGCGTGTCGCACCCGGTGGAGACGGTGTGGGCGCCGCCGGAGCGGCCCGTGCGGCCGCCGCACGGGATGAAGGTCGATCCGGCGCAGCTGGCGCATGTGGCGGCGGTGGTGCGGCGGGCGCTGCGTGAGCAGAGTGGCGATGTGCTGTGTTTTCTGCCCGGTGTCGGGGAAATCGGGCGGGTCGCGGGGCAGCTGGCCGGGGTGGCTGCCGAGGTGCTGCAGGTGCACGGGCGGGCGCCGGCCGAGGTGCAGGACGCGGTACTGGCGGGCGGGGACGGTGGCCGGCGGGTCGTACTGGCGACGTCGGTGGCGGAGTCGAGCCTGACCGTCCCCGGGGTGCGGGTGGTGGTGGACAGCGGGCTGGCGCGGGTGCCGCGGATGGATCATGCGCGGGGGCTGAGCGCGCTGACGACCGTACGGGCCTCACAGGCCGCGGGCCGGCAGCGGGCCGGGCGGGCCGGGCGCGAGGCGCCGGGTGTGGTCTATCGGTGCTGGTCGGAGGGGGAGGACGGGCGGCTGCCGCGGTTCCCGGACCCGGAGATCAAGGCCGCCGATCTGACGGCATTCGCGTTGCAGGCGGCGTGCTGGGGCGATCCGCAGGCGGCCGGACTGGCTCTGCTGGATGCGCCCCCGGCCGGGGCGCTGGCGGCGGCGCGGGAGGTCCTGGCGGCGATCGGGGCGGTGTACGCGGACGGCCGGGCGACGGAGCGTGGCGTACGGATGGGGCGGCTGGGGCTTCATCCGCGGCTCGGGCGTGCGCTGCTGGACGGTGCGCGGGAGGTCGGGGTGCGGCGAGCCGCGGAGGTGGTGGCGCTGCTGAGCGAGGAGCCCCCGCGGGCCTACGGGGACGACCTGGCGGCGGCGTGGCGTGCGGCGCGCCGGGGTGGGGATGCGTATGCGGCCAGGTGGCGGCAGGAGGCGCGGCGGCTGGCGTCGGCGGCAAAGGGGGCGGCCGAGGGAACGGGCGCCGGTGACGATGCCGATGCGGGGCTCGTCGCCGCGCTGGCGTTCCCGGAGCGGGTGGCGCGGGCCAGAGGGGCGGGCAGCTTTCTGATGGCGTCCGGCACCGGGGCCGAGCTCGGCGGGGAGGGGTCGCCGCTGCGGGATGCGGCGTGGCTCGCGGTCGCGGTGGCGGACCGGCCGGTGGCCGCGGCGTCCGCGCGGGTACGGCTTGCGGCGGTGATCGACGAGCGGACGGCGGGTGCCGCGGCGCGGGCGCTGTACTCCTCGGGCGAGGAGGTGCACTGGGCCGGCGGGGACGTGGTGGCCCGGAGCGTGACCCGGCTGGGGGCGATCGAGCTCACCACCCGGCCGCTGGCCGCGCCCGACCCTGCCCTGCTGCGGGAAGCGGTGGTGTCGGGGCTGCGCCGGGAGGGGCCGGGGCTGCTGCGCTGGTCGGCGGGCGGGGAAGCGGCGCGGCAGCGGATGGCTTTTTTGCACCGGGAGGTGGGGGCGCCGTGGCCGGATGTGTCGGATGCGGCGCTGCTGGAGCGGGCGGAGGAGTGGCTGGGGGTGGAGCTGGGCCGGGCGCGGCGGCGGGCCGATCTGGAACGGATCGATGCGGGGCAGGCGCTGGCCCGATTGCTGCCGTGGGCGACGGGCGACGCGGCGCGGTTCGAAGAGCTGGCGCCGGAACGGATCGAGGTGCCGAGCGGTTCCCGTATACGGGTCGATTACGGCGGCGAGCAGCCGGTGCTGGCCGTGAAGCTGCAGGAGCTGTTCGGGTGGCAGGCCTCGCCCCGGGTGGCAGGCGGCCGGGTGCCCGTACTGGTCCATCTGCTGTCGCCGGCGGGGCGTCCGGCGGCGGTCACGGCGGATCTCGCCTCCTTCTGGCGGGACGGGTACCGCTCCGTACGGGCGGAGTTGCGCGGCCGCTATCCCAAGCACCCCTGGCCGGAGGATCCTTCGGTGGCGGAGCCGACGCGGTACACGGCGGCGCGGCTCAGGCGGGGGTGAGGGCGGGCTCCGGGTCCGGATCAGGGGCTGCGGGCCGGCGGCTGCGGGCCTCGAGGTGCAGGCTCAGGGCGAGCAGCGCGGCGCCGAGGACGAGGAAGCCCCAGGGCAGGTAGCCGGTGAGCAGCAGGACGAGGGTGCGCTGGGACGTCACCAGGGCCACGGTGGACTCGACGTAGTCGTCGCGCATCTTCACATGGCCGGCGAAGGCGGTGACCTTGCCGCCGCCGGGCAGCAGGTCGCCGCCGCGCAGCTCCTCCTTGTGGATCTCCTGGCCGTTGACCGGCGCCCCGGTGACCGGCTCCACCCAGAACATCCGCTTGGTGCTGTACCAGCGGGTGGTGCCCATCTTCTCGACGGACTCCGGGGTGATGCCCTTGACCGGCATCTTCTTGGGGAGCGGGACCTTGGTCCAGGGGATGGTCTGCTCGAAGTAGTAGACCTCCAGGCCGTGGAAGGTCTGCGTCCCCTTGTAGTGGATGGGGGCGGAGGTACGGGTCTGGGCGTCGAAGTAGGAGTAGTCGCGCTTCTCGGTGAGGAAGGGCCACTTGTACTCGATGCCCTCGCGGCGTACCCGGTCGCCGTCGACCGTCTCCCCGGTGGCGTGCACGGGTTCCTGGGAATGGGCGTCGAAGATGTAGCGCTCGGGGACCGCGGAGACCATCTTGCCGTCGGGTCCGGCCACGTAGGACAGCGTGTCCCAGACGACGACGTCGCGGCCCGCGGTCCTTTCGATCCGGTCGGCGGCGGCGACATCGCCTTTGAGGGTCTGCACGATGGTGACCTTGGGGACCTTCTTGGCCTTCATGGTGCCGTAGTCGAGGAGGGTGGCGGGCTTCGCCTCCAGGACCATGTCCTGGTACTGGCTGGGCGGGATCTTGGCGAGCCGGGGGAACGCGTACCACCGCATCAAGGGCGACAGGGCGGTGAAGAAGACGGCGAAGGCGAGCAGGACGAGGCTGGCTTTACGGCGCATGGCGGTGGCGTCCCTCCCTCAGGGGTGCCGGTCTCAGCGGTGCCGGTCTCAGGGGTGCCGTCTCAGGGGTGACCGGGGACGGTGGTCAGCAGCGGCTTGGGCGAGGTACGGCCGCTGGGGGCGCCGGCCGCCGTGATGGTGAGGACGAGGGCGAGGGCGGCGGCCAGTCCGACGGCGGCTGCTGTCAGGGCGCGCATGGGCGGCCTCCCGGAGCTGCTGGATCTGATACGGCGTCAGGTCGGGGCACCGTAGCAACGGGGGGCCGAGATGAGAACACGTTCCACCGAGCGCCGCGGGCCGGCCCCGGACGGAGGGCCGGACGGCGACGGAACGGGGGCCGCCCTACCGGCCGGGCGGGGCCGCGACCGTCAGCTCGACGGTGAGGGTGGCGCCGTCGGCGGTCGTCAGGCGCAGCTGGAAGGTCCCGGTGCGGGTGTCGGTCCAGATCTTCGGGAGCTTCAGCAGGCCGTCTGCGTCCGTGGTGAGAGTGGTCAGGGTGCGCACCGGCTCGTCCTTGTCGGCCCCGGTGGCCCCGGGGTCCTTGAAGTAGGGGCCCTTGTCGTTCTCCGTGGGCTCGCCGGGACCGTCGGTGATCATGGTCGCGGTGACCGGTACGCCCGCCGCGGCCCTGCCCCGATACGTCGCCCGGATCTCGAGCGCGTCGTCGGCGAACGCCTGGCCCGCGGTCGCCGTCAGCTCCTTGCCGACGGTACGGGCGAGGGCGTCGCCCCGCGGCGCCGGCCGTGGCCTGACGTGTGCGCGGAAGTCGACGGCGGGCACGGAGCGTCCGACGGCTGTCGCCCGGACGGTGAAGGCACCGGTCCGGTCGCCTGCGCGGAGTGGAGGGGCGGTGGCCAGGCCGTCCTTGCCGGTGGTGACGGTGACGGTGGTCGCATCGCCGGGGGTGGGGGCACCCCCTGCTCGTGGGGGTCCCCCCGCTCGAGCGAAGCCGAGAGTGGGGGAGAAGTGGAGACCTTGGGGGAGGGTGTCGGTGCCGTCGGCGACGGTGAAGCGGACGGGGGCGCCGACGACCGGCCGACCGGCCGCGTCCACGGCGCGGACCTGCGGGGATGCGGGGAATGCGGCGCCGGCGACGGCGGTCAGGTCCGGGTCGCCGGCCCGGTCGAGGGCGGCGAGGGCGGCGGGGCGGGGCGGGAGCGGGGTGGTCCCGGGGGCCGGGTCCGGAAGCGGCGTGGGCCTGGTGCCGCCGGGGCGGGGCGGTGTCTGCGGCGCATGCTTACGAGGGGCGCGGTGGGGGTTCTCCCTCTGCGGGGCGGTGGCGTCCTGGCGGTGGCGCGTACCGTCGTCGTGGCGCGTACCGCCGTCGCCGCCGGTTGTGGTGGCGCCGGTTGTGGTGGCGTCGCTCCGCCGCACCGGGAGTACGCCCTTGCCGTCCGGCACTTCATGGCTGCCGTGGTGGTAGAACGCGTACCAGGACAGCACGGTCCGCAGATATGCCTCGGAGTCGTTGTAGCCGAGGATCGCGCGGCCGAGGTCGCCCGGTAAGGACAGATCGCGGCCGCCGGCGCACAGATAGCGGCCGGCGGCGAGCGCGGCGTCGAAGACATTGTGGGGGTCCTCCTTGCCGTCACCGTTGCCGTCGGCTCCCCAACCGGCGCCCACAGGGCCGCCGTTGGACCAGGTGGACGGGATGAACTGCATCGGGCCCACGGCGCGGTCGTGGGTGAGGTCGCCGTCCAGGAGGCCGTCGTCGGTGTCCGTGATACGGGCGAAGCCGTGGCCATTGAGCTGGGGGCCGAGGATCGGCGCGAGGGTGGTGCCCGTGGCGTCGACCGCGCCGCCGCGTGCCTGGCCCGATTCGACCTTGCCGATCCCGGCGAGCAGCTGCCAGGGCAGCCGGCAGTCCGGATCGGCGGTGTCGAGGCGCGCTGCGGCCTTCTTGTAGGCCGCCAGGACGGTGGCGGGGATGCCCGCCTCGGCGGGTCCGGCGGCGAGGCGGCCGCCACGGGGTGGGTGTGAACGGCCGGGCAGGACGGGGCTGTTGAGGGGCGGGAGGTCGGTGTAGTAGCCCGAGCCGCCGTCGACGGGGGTGTCGGCGGGCCGGGGTCCGGCTCTCCGGCGGCCGCGTGCTCCAGGGCGCCGGGCGCCTGGGAGGCGGTCAGCGCGGCCAGTACCAGTGCCGCCACGGCCGTTGAGGCCACTCCCCTGCGGAGCCGTCGCCCGAATCCGGCTGCCATACGTGCCGTCCCCTCCACGTTGACCTACCGCGTCGACCTGCCGCGCACACCACCCGGTACGCGCCCCCCGCGCGCTCCAACTCAGGCGAGACTACGACAACTCGGGCCGAGCAGCTACCACTCCCACCGACCGACATAATGATCTGAATCGATCAAGGAGGGGGCCATGCCGTTCACGCTCAGTCATGCCGCCGCGGTGCTCCCGGCGATCCGCCGGACCGGCGCGGGGCGCGGACCGCTGGTCGCCTCGGCGCTCGTTGCGGGCTCGTTCGCGCCGGATCTGACGTATTACGCGGCCACGGTGGTGCCGGGTGCCATGGAGTTCGGCGCGGTGACGCACGGTCTGCCCGGTGTGCTGACGGTGGATGCCGCCTTCACCGCGGCGCTGGTGGGCGGCTGGCTGCTGGTGCGCGAACCGCTGCTGGCGCTGCTCCCGCGGGCGTGGCAGGGACGGGTGTACGCATTCGCCCGCGGCCGCGCCATGCGGGTGCCCCCTGGCCGAGCGGAGCCGAGAGCGTGGGGGAGGCCGCGTGGCCCCCGCCAACTCGCCGCGCTGGCCGGCTGGTTCTACCTCTCCGCGGTGCTCGGCTGTGCGTCCCATGTCGTCTGGGACGCCTTCACCCACCCGGGCCGCTGGGGCACCCGGCTGGTTCCCCTACTAAACGAGTGGGTGGGCGGCCGGCCCGCCGCCATGTATCTGCAGTACGGCACCTCGGCGCTCGCGCTGGCGGCGACCGGCTGGTTCCTGTGGACGGCGCTGCGGTCCGGGAGCGACGAGGGACCCCCGGACGCCGTGCCCGCCCTGAGTGTCCGGCTGCGGCTGCTGCTGACCGTGCCGCTCGCCCTGTGTGTCCTGGCCGGAGCCGCCGAGCGGACCCTGCGGGCGTACGCCGTCTACGGCGACACGGCCACCTGGTTCGACTACATCCCCTCCGCCCTCTTCGGGGCGGGCGCCGGGCTCGTCCTCGGGCTGCCTCTCTACGCGGTGGCCGTACGGCTGCTGCACCGCCGCATGCTCCGGGCGCGCGGGGCGGATGGCGGGGGCGGACCGGGGCGGACGGCGGGGGCCCTGGCCTCCCCCAGCGCACCCCGGCACGACGGGCCCGGTGACCGCCCGTCGGCGGGGCGGCGGTCCGCCGGCTGACCGGCGCCGCCCCGCCCGGTGGCGGTCAGTGCGCCGCCGACTCCCAGTCCTTGCCGGAGCCGACCGAGACATCCAGCGGGGCGCTCAGTTCGACCGCGGCCGCCATCTCGCGGCGGACCAGTTCCTCGACCTTCTTGCGCTCGCCGGGGGCCACCTCGACCACGATTTCGTCGTGGACCTGGAGCAGCATCCGCGACCGGAGGCCGGTCTCGCGCAGCGCCGCGTCGACCTTGAGCATGGCGATCTTGACGATGTCGGCGGCGGTGCCCTGGATGGGAGCGTTCAGCGCCATCCGCTCGGCCATTTCGCGGCGCTGGCGGTTGTCGCTGTTGAGGTCGGGGAGGTAGCGGCGGCGGCCGAGGATGGTCTGCGTGTAGCCGGTGGCACGGGCCTCCTCCACGACGCGCTGGAGGTAGTCGCGTACGCCGCCGAAGCGCTCGAAGAAGTTGTCCATCAGCTTGCGGGCCTCGTCGGGCTGGATGCCCAGCTGCTGGGAGAGACCGAAGGCCGATAGGCCATAGGCCAGGCCGTACGACATCGCCTTGATCTTGCGGCGCATCTCCGGGTCGACCTGGTCCTTGGCGACCGAGAAGACATGGGAGGCGACGGTGGTGTGCAGGTCCTCACCGGAGGTGAAGGCCTCGATCAGGCCCTCGTCCTCGGAGAGATGGGCCATCACGCGCAGCTCGATCTGGCTGTAGTCGGCGGTCAGCAGCGACTCGAAGCCCTCGCCGACGACGAAGCCGCGGCGGATCGCCCGGCCCTCGTCCGTACGGACCGGGATGTTCTGGAGGTTGGGGTCCGTGGAGGACAGCCGGCCGGTGGCGGCGACGGTCTGGTTGAAGGTGGTGTGGATGCGGCCGTCCGCGGCGATGGTCTTGATCAGGCCCTCGACCGTGGTACGCAGCTTGGCCTGCTCGCGGTGGCGCAGCATGATGACCGGGAGTTCGTTCTCGGTCTGCGCGGCCAGCCAGGCCAGGGCGTCGGCGTCGGTGGTGTAACCGGTCTTGGTCTTCTTGGTCTTGGGCAGGCCCAGCTCGCCGAAGAGGACCTCCTGGAGCTGCTTGGGCGAGCCCAGGTTGAACTCGTGGCCCGCGGCGGCATGCGCCTCCTGGACGGCCTGCTGGACGGCGCCGGCGAACTGCTGCTCCATCCGCTCCAGCCAGCCCCGGTCGGCGGCGATGCCCGCGCGCTCCATCCGGGCCAGCAGGGCGCTGGTGGGCAGCTCCACATCGCGCAGCAGCTCGGCGGCGCCGACCTCCCGCAGCTTGGTCTCGAACGCCGTCCCCAGGTCGAGGACGGTACGGGCATTGCCCATCAGGGCGTCCGCCTCGGCCTCCTCGTCGGCGCCGAAGGCCAACTGGCCGTCCCCGGCGGCGGCCGGTGCCAGATCGCGGCCCAGGTATTCGATGGACAGGGTGTCCAGGGCGAAGGAGCGGCGGCCGGGCTTGACCAGATAGGCGGCCAGCGCGGTGTCCATCGTGACGCCCTCGATGAGCCAGCCGTGCTCGCCGAAGACCCGCATCAGGCCCTTGGCGTTGTGCATCACCTTGGGGCGGGCCGGGTTGGCGCTCCAGGCGGCGAAGGCCCGCTCGTCGGCCTCGTCCAGCTGGGTGGGGTCGAACCAGGCGGCCGGGCCCTCGGGGGTGGCCAGTGCCACCTCGGCGACGCTGCCGCTGCCCAGGGTCCATACGTCGACGGTGGCGACGCCCAGCGGCCCGGTGCCGTGCTCGGCCAGCCACGGAGCGAGCTCGCCCGCGCCGAGGACCGTGCCGTCCACCTCGATGCCGCCGGCCGGCTCCGCCTCCTCGGCGGTCTCCTGGGCGCCCGGATCCACGGCGTGCAGCCGGTCGCGCAGGCCCTGGTTGCGGATCTCCAGGGCGCCCAGGAACACCTTGAGTGCCTCGCGGTCGTAGGCCTCGCGGGTCAGCTCCTCGGGGCCGCAGGGCAGCTCGACGTCGCGGACCATCTCCGTCAGGCGGCGGTTGAGCTTGACCGCCTCCAGGTGCTCACGGAGGTTGGCGCCCGCCTTGCCCTTGACCTCCTCGGCGCGCTCGACCAGCTCCGCGAACGAACCGAACTGGTTGATCCACTTCGTGGCGGTCTTCTCGCCGACGCCCGGGATGCCGGGGAGGTTGTCGGACGGGTCGCCGCGCAGCGCCGCGAAGTCCGGGTACTGGGCCGGGGTCAGGCCGTACTTCTCGAAGACCTTCTCCGGGGTGAAGCGGGTCAGCTCGGAGACGCCCTTGGTGGGGTAGAGGACCGTGACGTCGTCGGAGACCAGCTGGAAGGAGTCGCGGTCGCCGGTGACGATGGAGACGGCGAAGCCCTGCTCGGTGGCCTGCTGGGTGAGCGTGGCAATCACGTCGTCGGCCTCGAAGCCCTCGACCGCGAACCGCTTGACGTGCATCGCGTCGAGCAGCTCGCCGATCAGCTCGACCTGGCCCTTGAACTCGTCGGGCGTCTTGGAACGGTTCGCCTTGTAGTCGGGGAACTCCTCGGAGCGCCACGTCTTGCGCGAGACGTCGAAGGCCACCGCGAAATGCGTGGGCGCCTCGTCGCGCAGGGTGTTCGCGAGCATCGACGCAAAGCCGTAGATCGCATTGGTCGGTTGCCCCGTGGCGGTGGTGAAATTCTCCACGGGCAGGGCAAAGAACGCCCGGTATGCCATGGAATGCCCGTCCATCAGGAGCAGGCGGGGACGACCGCCCGCCGCCGCCTCGGTGCCGGTCGCTTCGCTCTTCTTCGCTGCCTTTGCTGCCACGCCCCCGATCCTGCCACGCCCCACTGACAATCCCCGCCGCGGACGCAGCCCCGGCCGCCCGCAAGCCCCCGCGCTCCGGGCCTGCGCCACGCGCTCCGGTCCGTGACAGGATCTGCGAGGTAACGGATGTGCACGGCAACGATCCGCCCCACCCCCGGCGGACCCGGCACAGCACCCGGCTCAAGGGAGAGCGCCATGGCAGGCAAGCCGCCCGCATCGGACCCGGTCCAGGACGCACCCGAGGTCGGCCCGCCCCAGCACTCCGCCGTCGGCCTGCCGGCCATCACCCACGCCCTGCGCATCTCCCAGCAGCAGATGGGCGTCAAACGCACCGCCCTCACCCTGCTCCGCGTGAACCAGAAGGACGGCTTCGACTGCCCCGGCTGCGCCTGGCCCGAGGGCGACAAACGGCACGCCGCCGAATTCTGCGAGAACGGTGCCAAGGCCGTCGCGGAGGAGGCCACCCTGCGCCGGGTCACCCCGGACTTCTTCGCCGCGCACTCCGTCGCCGACCTCGCCTCCCGCAGCGGCTACTGGCTCGGCCAGCAGGGCCGCCTCACCCACCCCATGTACCTGGCCGAGGGCGCCGACCACTACGTCCCCGTCCCCTGGGAGCGGGCCTTCGACATCATCGGCGAGGAACTGACCGCCCTGGACTCCCCCGACGAGGCCGTCTTCTACACCTCCGGCCGCACCAGCAACGAGGCCGCCTTCCTCTACCAGCTCTTCGCCCGCGAATTCGGCACCAACAACCTCCCCGACTGCTCCAACATGTGCCACGAGTCGTCCGGCTCGGCCCTGACGGAGACCATCGGCATCGGCAAGGGCAGCGTCCTGCTGGAGGACCTCTACAAGGCCGACCTGATCATCGTCGCCGGGCAGAACCCGGGCACCAACCACCCCCGGATGCTCACCGCCCTGGAGAAGGCCAAGGCCGGCGGCACAAAGATCATCTCGATCAACCCGCTGCCCGAGGCCGGCCTGGAGCGCTTCAAGAACCCGCAGACCCCCCGCGGCCTGGCCGGCGGCGGCACCACCCTGACCGATCTCTTCCTCCAGGTACGCCTCGGCGGCGACCAGGCACTCTTCCGCGCCCTGAACCGTTCCATCCTCGCGACGGACGGAGCCGTCGACGAGGAGTTCATCCGTGAACACACCCACGGATACGAGGAGTTCGCGCGGGCCGCCCGCACGGACGACGACTGGGACGAGACGCTGCGCGCCACCGGCCTGACCCGCGAGGAGATCGACCGCGCGCTGGCCATGGTCCTCGCCTCGAAGCGCACCATCGTCTGCTGGGCGATGGGCCTGACCCAGCACAAGCACGCCGTCCCCACCATCAGGGAAGTGGTCAACTTCCTCCTGCTGCGCGGCAACATCGGCCGCCCCGGTGCGGGCGTGTGCCCCGTACGCGGCCACAGCAACGTCCAGGGTGACCGCACCATGGGCATCTTCGAGCGGCCCGCCCCGGCCTTCCTGGACGCCCTGGAGAAGGAGTTCGGCTTCGCGCCGCCCCGTGAGCACGGACTCGATGTCGTACGGGCCATCCGCGCGCTGCGCGACGGGCAGGCCAAGGTGTTCCTCGCGATGGGCGGCAACTTCGTCGCCGCCACTCCCGACACCGACGTCACCGAGGCCGCGATGCGCCGCGCCCGCCTCACCGTGCACGTCTCCACCAAGCTCAACCGCTCGCACACCATCACCGGCGCCCGCGCCCTGATCCTGCCCACCCTGGGCCGCACCGAGCGCGACCGCCAGGACAGCGGCGAGCAGTTCGTGACCGTCGAGGACTCCATGGGCATGGTGCACGCCTCGCGCGGCCGCCTGGAGCCCGCGAGCCCCGAGCTGCTGTCGGAGACGGCCATCGTCGCCCGCCTGGCCCGGCGGGTCCTGGGCGGGGCCGACCGCACGCCCTGGGAGGAGTTCGAGAAGGACTACGCGACGATCCGCGACCGTATCGCGCGCGTCATCCCCGGCTTCGAGGACTTCAACGCCAAGGTCGCCCGCCCCGGAGGCTTCGCCCTGCCGCACGCCCCCCGCGACGACCGCCGCTTCCCCACCGCCACCGGGAAGGCCAACTTCACCGCCGCCCCGGTGGAGTACCCCGTCGTCCCCGAAGGCCGGCTGCTGCTGCAGACGCTGCGCTCGCACGACCAGTACAACACCACGATCTACGGCCTCGACGACCGCTACCGCGGGATCAAGAACGGCCGCCGGGTGGTGCTCGTCCACCCCGACGACGCCCGCACCCTGGGCCTGGCCGACGGTGACTACACCGACCTGGTCAGCGAGTGGACGGACGGCAGCGAGCGGCGCGCGCCCGGCTTCCGGGTCGTGCACTACCCCACCGCCCGCGGCTGCGCGGCCGCCTACTATCCCGAGACCAATGTCCTCATCCCGCTCGACCACACCGCCGACACCAGCAACACCCCGGCCGCCAAGTCCGTGGTGATCCGCCTGGAGAGCGCTCACCGGGACACCCCGCGCTGAGCGCTTGCTCAGGCGCCTGATAGGAACAGGCACGGATCGACGACGATCACGGGCGAGCGAACGGAGCCGTAGGCATGGGTGAGCAGAACACGACCAGGTTTCCGCAGGAGATCCTCGAGCAGTGGGCGGGCCTCGGCCTCGACCTGCCCGCGCTGTTCTCCGCCGGCCACCTCGGCGAGCGGATGAGCGTGCAGGTCCTCGAGGCCGCCCCGGACCGGGTCGTGGGCACCATGCCGGTCGAGGGCAACACCCAGCCCTACGGACTCCTGCACGGCGGCGCCTCCGCCGTGCTCGCCGAGACCCTCGGCTCAGTCGGCTCCATGCTGCACGGCGGCCCCACCAGGCTCGCCGTCGGCGTCGACCTCAACTGCACCCACCACCGGGGCGTGCGCTCCGGCCTGGTCACCGGCGTCGCCACCCCCGTACACCGTGGCCGCTCCACCGCCACATACGAGATCGCGATCACCGACGAGCACGGCAAGCGGGTCTGCACCGCCCGGCTGACCTGCATGCTGCGCGAGGCCGACCCCGCCGAATACCGCAGCTGAACCACCTCCGGACCCACCTCGCGGCCCCGCACCCGTCCCCGGGAGCGGGGCCGTACACATTTTCGTAACGCTGCGTAACATGCATACGTTCCCGTCCCGGCCCCATCTCCCTGGCCCCGCACCGGCGTTGACGAGCCCGTGCCTGCCGCGCCCGGTATCCGGACGCCATACCGACACCCCGGTCCACATTCGCCCACGGAAGTGCGAGTTCGCCTTCCGGGCCGTGTCCGCACCCCGGATGTAAGGACCATGAGGGCATAACGCTCATCGAGGTCATAACAAGAGCGTCACATCCTGCTCAGCGCCTCTGCCGGGCCGCCGAACACCGCTCTAGAGTTCACCGCCAGTCACCGCGACGCCGGGCGACGCTCCGAGCACGGCCCCCGTACCACCCCGTACCGCCCGGCACGCGAAACGGCCATGCGACAACCGTGGCCGCGCCAGGGAAAGGACTGATCGTGCGTCACCGTTCCTTGCTCATCCTCACCACCGCGGTCGTCTCCGGCGCCCTCACGCTCTCCGCGTGCGGCTCCCGGGGCGACACCAAGAGCGGCGACGGCTCGAAGACCACCGTCGTCATCGGCCTCGACGCCCCGACCACCGGCGAGCTCTCCGCCCTCGGTCTGGGCATCCGTAACTCCGCCCAGCTCGCCATCGACAACGCCAACAAGGCCGGCGAGGTAAAGGGCGTCACCTTCAAACTCGAAGCCCTCGACGACAAGGCCCTGCCCAACGTCGGCCAGCAGAACACCACCAAGCTCGCCGGCGACGAGGACGTCCTCGGCATCGTCGGCCCGCTCAATTCCGGCGTCGCCCAGTCCATGCAGCAGGTCTCCAAGCAGAACAACCTCACCCTGATATCCCCGGCGAACACCACGCCCGACCTCACCCAGGGCCCCGACTGGCGCAAGAACAAGCGCGCCCGCCAGTTCCCCACGTACTTCCGCACCGCCACCACCGATGAGGTGCAGGGCGCCTTCGACGGCCAGTACGCCTACGAAAAGCTGAAGACCAAGAAGGCCTACGTCATCGACGACCAGAAGACCTACGGCGTCGGCCTGGCCTCCTCCTTCAAGGACCAGTTCACCAAGCTCGGCGGCAAGATCGTCGGCACCGAACACGTCAGCCCCGACGACCGCGATTTCAAGGCCGTCGTCTCCAAGGTCAAGTCCGCCAAGCCCGACCTGGTCTTCTACGGCGGCGAATACCCCGCCTCCGGCCCCCTGAGCCAGCAGCTCAAGGACGGCGGCGTCACCGTCCCCCTCATGGGCGGCGACGGCATGTACAGCGGCGACTACATCAAGCTGAACAAGAAGGCGCAGGGCGACTACGCCTCCTCCGTCGGCAAGCCCGTCGAAGAACTCCCCTCCGCCAAGAAGTTCATCGCCGACTACAAGGCAGCCGGCTTCAAGGAGGCATACGAGGCCTACGGCGGCTCCACCTATGACGCCACCTGGGCCCTCATCCAGGCCGTCAAGGCTGTCGTCGGCGACAACGGGGGCAAGGTCCCCGAGGACGCCCGCAAGAAGGTCTCCGAGGCCATGAACAAGGTCACCTTCGACGGCGTCACCGGCCCCGTCGCCTTCGACAAGTACGGCGACACCACCAACACCATGATCACCGCCTACCAGGTCGACAAGGGTAAGTGGGTCTCCCGCTACAGCGCCCCGTTCAAGAAGTAAGAGCTGACCCACCGACGAGACCCCTCAACGCCGAAACATCCGGGCCGCGCCAGGACGCCACGAACGACCCTGGCGCGGCCCGTCGAACACCGGCATCCCGGCACCCCCGGAACCTCGTAACCCACACGCAACGGAGGCCCTGCGGTGAACGAACTGCCGCAACAGCTGGCCAATGGACTCATCCTCGGCGCGATGTACGGACTCATCGCGATCGGCTACACGATGGTCTACGGAATTGTCCAGCTCATCAACTTCGCCCACGGCGAGATCTTCATGGTCGGCGGCTTCGGCGCACTCAGCGTCTACCTCGCCCTCCCCACCGGCACCTCACTCATTCTCGCCCTGCCGATCATGCTCATCGGCGGCATCGCGGTATCCGTCCTCGTCGGCGTCGCCGCCGAACGCTTCGCCTACCGCCCCCTCCGCGGCGCACCCCGCCTCGCCCCGCTCATCACCGCCATCGGCCTCTCCATCGCCCTCCAGCAAGCCATCTGGAAGTGGTACCCCGACGGAAAACAGGCGCGCGTCTTCCCCCAGTTCAAGGGCCACGCCTTCGACGTCCTGGGCGCCACCGTCCAGCGCGGCGACCTCTTCGTCCTCATCGCCGCCCCCGCCTGCATGATCGCCCTCGGCGTCTTCGTGTCCAAAACCCGCAGCGGCCGCGCCATGCAGGCCACCGCCCAGGACCCCGACACCGCCAAGCTCATGGGCATCAACACCGACCGCATCATCGTCCTCGCCTTCGCCATCGGCGCCGCCTTCGCCGGCGTCGCCGCCGTCGCCTACGGCCTGCGCACCGGCGAGGTCCAATTCCGCATGGGCTTCATCATGGGCCTCAAGGCCTTCACCGCCGCCGTCCTCGGCGGCATCGGCAACATCTACGGTGCCATGCTCGGCGGCGTCGTCCTCGGCGTCGCCGAAGCCCTCGCCACCGCCTACATCGAAGAAATCCCCGGCATGCAGCAATTCGGCGGCGGAGCCTGGAAGGACGTCTGGGCCTTCGTCCTCCTCATCCTCGTACTCCTCCTGAGACCACAAGGTCTCTTGGGCGAACGCGTCGCGGATCGGGCGTGATAGCGATGACCACCGACACCACCACCAAGGCCACCGCCCCCGCCGGCTCCCGGGGCGTCCTCCCGCTGCCCGAACGCGCCGCCCGCATCACCACCGCAGCGGCCGCCCTCGCCACCGCTCTCACCACCGGCCTCGCCTGGACCTGGAGCAACGACTTCCCCGGCGAGCTCACCTACTACGGGTCCCCCGCGGGCCTCCAAATCCTCACCCTCGTCGGCGGCATCCTCACCCTCCTCCTCGCCGCAGCAGGACTCGGCATCCGCGGCCTCCGATGGCTCACCCCCGGCGGCCGCAACGCACCCGTACTCCTCGCCGCCCTCGCCGCCTTCGCCGCCACCTGGTTCACCCTCATAGCCATCGCCGTCCAGCTCGGCGGCCTCGTCAACCTCGAACCAGGCGGCTTCCTCGCCGGCGTCACCTCCCTCGCCGCCCTCCTCGCCGCGCTCGGCCTCCCCGCCGACCGCACCCCCGACGAACCACCCGCCGGCGCCTGGCAGCGCTTCACCGCCGCCCTCGCCGCCACCCCCGTCACACGCCGCACCCGCGAACTCCCCGGCTGGGCCGAAATCCTCATCATCGCCGCCGCCTTCGCCGCCGGACTCCTCGCCTTCATCTACGGCATCGACACCGACGACGGCGCCCCCTTCGTCGGCTACCTCCTGTTCATGGTGATCGCCATCCCCGCCCTCAACAGGGCAGGACTCATCAAGCGACTCACCGAACTCACCCACGCACACCGCGGCCCGGCCCTCTGCGCCGCCTTCCTCGCCGCCGCCAGCTTCCCGTTCACCCAGGACACCGACCAGTACACGATCATCGGGGCCAACATCCTGATCTTCGCC
Organism: Streptomyces sp. NPDC048483; assembly: GCF_040651455.1. Classification (NCBI taxonomy): domain Bacteria; kingdom Bacillati; phylum Actinomycetota; class Actinomycetes; order Kitasatosporales; family Streptomycetaceae; genus Streptomyces; species Streptomyces sp. NPDC048483. The sequence goes on along the minus strand of NZ_JBEZJZ010000036.1, from coordinate 18,275 downwards.
ACCGTCGCCCTGGGGCTCAACGTCGTCGTCGGCCTGGCCGGCCTCCTCGACCTCGGATACGTCGCCTTCCTCGGCGTCGGCGCCTACGCCGCAGCCCTCGTCTCCGGCTCCGCCGAATCCGCGCTCGGCATCCAGTTCCCCTTCTGGGCAGCCCTCCTCACCGGGGCCGCCGCCTCCCTCGTCTTCGGCGTCCTCATCGGAGCCCCCACCCTCCGCCTGCGCGGCGACTACCTCGCCATCGTCACGCTCGGCTTCGGTGAGATCTTCCGTATCGCCATGCTCAACCTCAACGGCACCACCGGACCCGACGTCACCAACGGCGCCATGGGCATCCCGAACATCCCCAACCTCGAGATCCTCGGCTTCAACTTCGGCGAACCCCACAACATCCTCGGCATCCCCGTCGCCACCTACGGCAACTACTACCTGCTGATGATCCTGGTCACCGCCTTCGTCGTCCTCGTCTTCCGCCGCGCCGCCGCCTCCCGTATCGGCCGCGCCTGGATCGCCATCCGCGAGGACGAAACCGCCGCCATCGCCATGGGCATCAACAGCTTCCGGCTCCGCCTCATGGCCTTCGCCCTCGGCGCCGCGCTCGCCGGACTCGCCGGCACCGTCCACGCCCACGTCGTCACCACCGCCACCCCCGAGCAGTTCCAGTTCGCCGGCCCCCAGCCCCCCAACTCCGCCTTCCTCCTCGCCGCCGTCATCCTCGGCGGCATGGGAACCCTCAGCGGACCCCTCGTCGGCGCCGCACTGCTCTTCCTCATCCCGGCCAAACTCGACTTCCTCCAGGACTACCAGCTGCTGCTCTTCGGCATCGCCCTCGTCCTGCTGATGCGATTCCGCCCCGAAGGCCTCATCGCCGACCGCAGGAAGCAGCTCGAATTCCACGAGACCGGCCAGCTCGATGTGCCCGATCAACAGCGCCTGCCCGACGCAGACGCGACCATCGGCGTCACCAAGGCAAAGGCGTGACGACACCATGACCACAACCACCCTCGGCACCACCAACGCCACCGTCCTCGAAGCCTCCGGCGTGACCATGCGCTTCGGCGGGCTCACGGCCGTACGCGGCGTCGACCTCACCGTCGGCGCCGGCGAGATCGTCGGTCTCATCGGCCCCAACGGCGCCGGCAAGACCACGTTCTTCAACTGCCTCACCGGCCTCTACGTCCCCACCGAAGGCACCGTCAGCTACCAGGGCACCCGCCTCTCCCGGAAACCCCACCTCGTCACCCAGGCCGGCGTCGCACGCACCTTCCAGAACATCCGCCTCTTCGCCAACATGACCGTCCTGGAGAACGTCCTCGTAGGCCGCCACACCCGCACCAAGGAAGGCCTCTGGTCCGCCCTCCTGCGCGGCCCCGGCTTCAAGAAGGCGGAACGCGCCTCCGAGCAACGCGCCATGGAACTCCTGGATTTCACCGGCCTCGCCCACAAACGCGACCACCTCGCCCGCAACCTCCCCTACGGCGAGCAACGCAAGCTCGAAATCGCCCGCGCCCTCGCCAGCGACCCCGGCCTGCTCCTCCTGGACGAGCCCACCGCCGGCATGAACCCCCAGGAAACCCGCGCCACCCAGGACCTCGTCCTCGCCATCCGCGACCAGGGCACCGCCGTCCTCGTCATCGAGCACGACATGCGCTTCATCTTCAACCTGTGCGACCGCGTCGCCTGCCTCGTCCAGGGCCAGAAACTCATCGAGGGCACCGCGGACGTCGTCCAGGCCGATGAGCGGGTCGTCGCGGCCTACCTGGGCACACCGATGGACGACACGGCGGAGACCACCGGACCGGCCGGTACGGCGGACGACGACGCCCCGCCGGAACCGCCCGCCGCCACAGAAACGGCAAAGGCAGAATCCGCCAAGGCCGGAGAAAGCGCGGAAACCGGAGAGAGCGCAGAGCCTGCAGAGACCGGAGACACCCCATGACCGCACTGCTCGAAGTCGAGGACCTCCGCGTCGCCTACGGAAAGATCGAAGCCGTCAAGGGCATCTCGTTCTCCGTCGAAGCCGGCCAGGCCGTCACCCTCATCGGTACCAACGGCGCGGGAAAAACCACCACCCTGCGCACCCTCTCCGGGCTCCTCAAACCACTCGCCGGAAAGATCACCTTCGACGGAGAACCCCTCAACGGCGTACCCGCCCACAAAATCGTCGAACGCGGCCTGGCCCATTCCCCCGAAGGCCGCCGGCTCTTCCCCCGCCTCTCCATCGAGGAAAACCTCCAGCTGGGCGCCTTCCTCCGCAAGGACACCAGCGGCATCGACGCCGACATCCAGCGCGTCTACGACCTCTTCCCCATCCTCGGCGAACGCCGCAAACAAGCCTCCGGCACCCTCTCCGGCGGCGAACAGCAAATGCTCGCCATGGGCCGGGCACTGATGTCCCGCCCCAAGCTGCTCATGCTCGACGAACCCTCCATGGGCCTCTCACCGATCATGATGCAGAAAATCATGGAGACCATCCGCGAACTCCGCTCCCAAGGCACCACCATCCTCCTCGTCGAGCAGAACGCCCAGGCCGCGCTCTCCCTCGCCGACCAGGGACACGTCATGGAAATCGGCCGCATCGTGCTCTCGGGAAGCGGCCGGCATCTGCTGCACGACGAATCCGTACGCAAGGCGTACCTGGGCGAGGACTGAGCCGTACGGGGGCCGGACCCGCCCGGCCCCCGTACAGCGCACTCAGCCGACCGGCCCCCGGCTCACCACATCGAGGTCAACGCGTAATACCACGCGTAAAGAACCGCCGGCAGCGCCCCGATGAGCACCGCCACGGCGGTAAGCACCACAGGAAGCCGGCGCGCCGACCTCAGCACTTTGCCGAGATATCCCACGAGGACGAAAAAGCCGGAATCACCACGGCTCCGGCGATCGGCCACACCAGCGAATGCGAATGCACGGCAGCACCGTCCGTGACGTCACCGGACGCGACACCGCACTCAGCCAACTGACCGCTCAACTCGCCACAGCCGCCCACAGCACCACAACCGTCACCGTCATCACCGGGATGCCCGGCGTCGGCAAAACCGCCCTCGCCCTCCACACCGCACACACCGCCCGCCACCACTTCCCCGACGGCCGGCTCTACGTCAACCTCCACCACACCGACCAGCCGCCGGATCACCGGCGACGACAGAGTGGACAAAGAACGAGCCGCAGCGCGGGAGATCATCGATGCCTGCGGCTACCTACCCTTGGCCGTCCGCATCGCCGCATCCCAGCTGACCGCCCGCCGCACCTGGACCATCGCCCACCTCGCCCACCAACTCACCGACAGCCGACGGCACTTGACCGAAATCCACGCCGGCGACCTCAGCATCCGAGCCACCTTCGAACGCGGCTGCCAAGAGCTCTCACCCCAACAAGCCCGCACCTTCCGCCTCATGAGCCTCCCCGATGGCCCCGGCGTCTCCCCCCTGCAGCCGCAGCCCTCCTCGACACCGGCACCCCCACCGCCGAAGAACTCACCGAATCCCTCGTCGACACCGCCCTCGACTGGCTGACCACCGAAGCCCACCCCCTCCTCGCCCTCGTCCGCCAAACCACCGACACCGACACCTTTATCAACACCGCCGAACGCCAAAAGGCTGCCGACCTCCTCCTGATCACCCAAGATCTGGTGGAAAGCCGCAGCCTCCTCCCCCGCTACGCCCAAGCCGCCCAGCAACTCGCCCACACGGCACAGGAATCCGACGCCCCCCACAGCGAAGGCCGCGCACGCCTCCTGCCGGCCCGCGCCCACGCCCGCCTTGGCAACTTCCACGAAGCCGACACCCACACCCGCGCCGCGCTCACCCACAGCCGCGCCGCCGGCGATCCCCCCACCCACAGCCGCGCCCTCAGCCACCGCGGCGTCGACGCGCTCACCGCCCACGGCTACGACGACGCCGTCCAGCACCTCTCACAGGCCCTCGACGCATTGCGGAACGACGGCGACCGCCACGGCGAAGCCGCCGTCCTCAACAACCTCGCCCGCACCCACCTGGGCCTCCGCCGCCGTCCAGGACGCCCACACCACAGCCGAGAAAACCCTGCAGCCCAACCGCGCCGCCTCGGCGCCACCGCACGCCAGGGCCACTCCCTCTGCACCCTGGGGCGCATCCTCGCCGCAGCAAACCGCCCCACCGAAGCACTCGACCGGTACAAGGACGTCCTGACGATCTTCGACGAGGAACGACAGCCCCTCTGGCAAGGCCTCGCCCTCTTCCGCATGGCCGAGGTCCTGCTGACCTCCGGCCGCCCCGGCGACGCCGCAGGCCGCGCGGAACGCGCGCTCGAGCTGCTGCGCGACATCGGCGGCAGCCGGCGACAGGCCAAAGTTTTCATGGCTCTTGGCCAGGCACGCGAAGCCCTCGGCGAAGGAGACCGGTCCGCGCCGCCCACCAGAAGGCGCCAGCGAGCTTCGAGGGCACGCGCGCCGCCGAAACCGACGGCGCCCGCGCCCTCCTGGCCGCTACTGCCCCTCCGCCTGATCCTTCTGCTTCTTCTCCTCGGCGTCCTCAATGACCGCCTCGGCGACCTGCTGCATCGACAGCCGCCGGTCCATCGACGTCTTCTGGATCCACCGGAACGCGGCCGGCTCGGTCAGCCCGTACTGCGTCTGCAGAATGCTCTTCGCACGGTCGACGAGCTTCCGCGTCTCCAGCCGCTGGGTGAGGTCCGCGACCTCCTTCTCCAGCGTCTTCAGCTCGGTGAACCGGCTCACCGCCATCTCGATCGCCGGCACGACATCGCTCTTGGAGAACGGCTTCACGAGGTACGCCATCGCACCGGCGTCCCGCGCCCGCTCCACCAGCTCGCGCTGCGAGAACGCGGTGAGCATCAGCACCGGGGCGATGCTCTCCTCGGCGATCTTCTCGGCTGCCGAGATACCGTCCAGAACCGGCATCTTCACGTCCAGGATCACCAGGTCGGGCCGGTGCTCCCGGGCCAGCTCGATGGCCGTCTGGCCGTCCCCGGCCTCGCCGACGACCGTGTAGCCCTCTTCCTCCAGCATCTCTTTGAGATCGAGACGGATGAGCGCCTCGTCCTCGGCGATCACGACGCGGGTGGTCAGCGGCGGGACATGCGACTGATCATCGTCGGTGACGGGCTGCTCGGGCTCGGCGGCGCTCACGGGACTCCTCTTGCTGGCAGGTGGTGCCCCATGAGCCTACCTATCTCCTGTATGTTTGATGCACGGCGGGTCTTCGCTAACCTTGGTTTCCAAGGCTGGCCCTGGTAGCCCAGCGGCAGAGGCACGGTGCTCAAACCACCGACAGCGTGGGTTCGAATCCCACCCAGGGCACTTCACCTTCATTTCGAAGGCCTTCCGACGGTTGGAGATCTTCACCCGCAGCGGTGAACGCTCCTTCGATTCCATTCTCACGCGGCGAACCCACACCATGCTCGGGTTCGTGTACGACATCCCCACGCGTGAACGCGCGCTCTCTCTCGTCGCCCAAGGCCGCAGCCTCAACTCCGTGAGCAAGCAGACCGGCATATCGCGGCATGCGATCCGCTCCTGGCAGACCCGGATCGAACCGATCTCCCGTAAGGGCGAATGCCCGCGATGCGAGCGATTGCCGAGACCGCCCGAGTCAGTCGAGGCGTACGCGTACTTACTCGGTCTCTACCTCGGCGACGGCTGCCTCAGCAGACAGCCGCGAGGACGTGGGTACACACTCCGCATCGCATGTGCGGACGCATGGCCGGGCTTGATCGTGGCGTGCCGCGACGCGATGAAGGCGGTCCGCCCGATGAACAGCGTGTGTGTCATCCAACGCCAGGGCTGCGTCATGGTAACGAGCTACAGCCACCACTGGCCTTGCCTCTTCCCTCAGCACGGGCCCGGCAAGAAGCACAACCGGCGCATTACCCTCGAAGCCTGGCAGCAGCGGATTGTGGATGAACATCCCTGGGCATTCATCCGCGGCCTGATCCACTCCGACGGCTGCCGAATCACCAACTGGACGACGCGGATGGTCGGCGGGGAGCGCAAGCGCTACGAATACCCGCGGTACTTCTTCACGAACAGGTCCGCCGACATCCTGCGGCTCTATACGGACACCCTCGACAAGGTCGGTGTCGAGTGGAAGCCGGCCCGGCAGTCCCGCAAGGCGGAAAACATCTCCGTCGCCCGCAAGGCCTCGGTGGCCCTCATGGACCAACACATCGGGCCGAAGTACTGACAGGGACGGCAGTCAGAACCTCGGCCCAGCGCATTCGGTGCGCGCTACGGCTTACTTCGGGGCGTCGTCCTCGCCGATGTGGTGGACGCGGACGAGGTTGGTGGAGCCGGGGACTCCGGGTGGGGAGCCGGCGGTGATGATGACGACGTCGCCCTTTTGGCAGCGGCCGATCTTCAGGAGCTGCTCGTCCACCTGGGCCACCATTTCGTCGGTGGAATTGACGGTGGGGCCGAGGAAGGTTTCCACGCCCCAGCTGACGTTGAGCTGGGAGCGGGTGGCCTCGTCGGGGGTGAAGGCCAGGAGCGGGATGGGCGAGCGGTAGCGGGAAAGGCGGCGGACCGTATCGCCGGACTGGGTAAAGGCGACGAGGAACTTGGCGCCGAGGAAGTCGCCCATTTCGGCGGCGGCGCGGGCAACGGCGCCGCCCTGGGTGCGGGGCTTGCTCGTCAGCGTCAGCGGCGGGAGGCCCTTGGCCAGGATGTCTTCCTCGGCGGCCTCGACGATGCGGCTCATCGTCCTGACCGTTTCGGTGGGGTATTTACCGACGCTGGTTTCGCCGGAGAGCATTACGGCGTCCGTGCCGTCGATGACGGCGTTGGCGACATCGGAGGCCTCGGCGCGGGTGGGCCGGGAGTTGTCGATCATCGAGTCGAGCATCTGGGTCGCGACGATGACCGGCTTGGCGTTGCGCCTGGCGAGTTTGACGGCGCGCTTCTGGACGATCGGGACGGTTTCCAGGGGCATTTCGACGCCGAGGTCGCCGCGGGCGACCATGATGCCGTCGAAGGCGGCGACGATGTCGTCGATGTTGTCGACCGCCTGGGGCTTCTCCACCTTGGCGATGACGGGGAGGAAGCGGTCCTCCTCGCGCATGATGCGGTGGACATCTTCGATGTCGCGGCCGCTGCGGACGAAGGAGAGGGCGATGATGTCGGCGCCGGTGCGCAGGGCCCAGCGGAGGTCGTCCCGGTCCTTTTCGGAGAGGGCGGGGACGGATACGGCGACGCCGGGGAGGTTGAGGCCTTTGTGGTCGGAGACCATGCCGCCTTCGATGACCTTGGTGTGGACGCGGGGGCCGGAGACCCCGGTGACCTCCAGAGTCACCCTGCCGTCGTCGACGAGGATGCGCTCGCCGGTGGTGACGTCGTCCGCGAGGCCGGAATAGGTGGTGCCGCAGATGCGGCGGTCGCCTTCGACGGACGGTTCGACGGTGATGGTGAACTCGTCGTCGCGTTCGAGAAGTACGGGGCCTTCCTGGAATCGGCCGAGGCGGATCTTCGGACCTTGAAGGTCGGCGAGGATGCCGACGCTGCGGCGGGTTTCTTCTGATGCTTTGCGGACCCGCTCGTAGCGCGCTTCGTGGTCGGCGTAGTTGCCGTGGCTGAGGTTGAAGCGGGCGATGTCCATTCCGGCGTCTACGAGGGCTTTGATCTGCTCGTACGAGTCGGTGGCGGGTCCTAGTGTGCAGACAATCTTTGCTCGGCGCATGTTTCGACCCTATGACCTACCGGGCGGTAGGGAACGGTAAAGAAGTGACAGCCCAACGACCGCTCAGTGAAAGGCTGTTGACAAGTATTGGAATGGGCATGGAGGTGCTCTGATGAGCGGAATTTCGGCCTTGTGGGGCGCGGTCTCATAGTGCGGGACGGGTCATCGTAAAGCGTGCGTTGACATTGGCGTAGACGGTCTGGCGCTGGGGCTGGAGGTCGAGGGCGGGAGCCGGGGCGGGCGCGGCGCCCGGGTCGGGCGGCGCGGGCGCGTAGCCGGCCATGACGGGCGGGGTGGGCGGGAGGGCGTTTTCGGCGCCGAGGTCGGCGAGCTCGACGATGGCGTCGAGGCGGGCGCCGAGGGCTTCGGCGTATTCGCGGGCGCGCTGGACGGCTTCGCGGACGGCCTGGGTGCGGGCGGCGCGGTGGGCGGGTGAGTCGGGGCGCAGGGCCCACCAGGGGCCGGCGACGCGGGTGAGCTCGAGGTCGGCGAGGCGGGTGGTGAGTTCGCCGAGGGCGGTGAAGTCGTTGAGGGCGGCGGTGAGGGTGACGCTGCCGTGATAGGCGCGGATGCGTTCGTTGCGGCCGTTGTAGGTGAGCTGGGGGTGGATGCTGAAGGCGCCGGTTTCGAGTTTTTCGATGGCGTCGCCGTAGCTCTTGATGAGGGTGAGGGCCTCGTCGTTGCGGCGGGTGAGGTCGGTGAGGGCGGCGTTGCGGTCGGTGCCGCGGGCGGTGACGGTGACGAAGACGCGGGCGATTTCGGGGTCGACCTCGAGGCGGGCCTCGCCGCGTACGGCGAGGCGGGGGGTGTCGGGGGTGCCGTAGGGCAGAGGGGCGGGTGCGTCTTCGGGGGTGTGGGCTGCCATGGGGTCTCCGTAAGTTGTTAGGCGGCCCGGGAGGGCCGGATGTGGCTTATGGGGTCTTGCCTTCAGTGGCTCCCAAGGAGTGGCCGTCCGACTCTTCGGGGCGCCCTGGCTGCTGATGGAGATGTGCGCGCCGTGTGCGGTCGCTGATTACGGAGATGACAGCGGGGTGTTCCTCGGGCCGACGGCATGCTGCGCGGAACGAGGAGGGGCGAGTGAGCAAGCGGCAGGCCCGGATCTGGGTGGGTATCGACGCGGGCAAAGGGCATCACTGGGCGGCGGCGGTCGATGAGACCGGCGCGGCCTTGTGGTCGAGGAAGATCGACAACGACGAATCGGCAATCCTGACTGCGCTCGGCGAGATTCTGGACCTGGGGGACGAGGTGTACTGGGCGGTGGACATCTCCGGTACGTCCTCCGCGCTGCTGCCGGCCCTGCTGGCGGCCCACGGGCAGCGGGCCGTCTACGTGCCCGGCCGGACGGTCAACCGTATGTCGGGCGCCTACCGGGGCGAGGCCAAGACGGATGCCCGCGATGCCTACGTCATCGCCGAAACCGCCCGCCACCGCAACGACTTCACCGCTATCGACGTGCCCGCCCAGCCGGCCGCCGACCTCGCGCTGCCGACCGCCCACCGCTCCGACCTCGTGGCCGACCGGGTACGGATGATCAACCGTCCGCGTGACGTGCTGACCGGCGTCTTTCCCGCGCTGGAGCGGGCTTTCGACTACAGCAGCCACAAGGGTGCGCCGGTGCCGCTGACGGGCTAGCAGGCCCCGGCCGCCATCCGGCGCCGCGGGCGGGCCCGGCTGACGGCATGGCCGGCCAACCGCAGTGTCCGGGGCGCCGATGCGGTCGCGGCCACGGCTCTGGAGGCGGCTCGGGCCCAGCAGACCGCGCTGCCCGGCGAGGACATCGCCGCGCAGATCGTTGCCGACCCGGCCACCCAGATCCTGGACCTGGACGACCGCTTGAAGCGGATCGACAAGCAGATCCGCGACACGTTCCGCAGCCACCCGCAGGCGGAGATCATCGAGTCCCTGCCCGGCCTGGGCCCGATACTCGGAACGGAGTTCGTCGTCGCCGCCGGGGACTTGTCCGCCTACGTGGACGCCGGCCACCTGGCCTCGGCGGCCGGGCTGGTGCCCGTCCCACGGGACTCCGGACGACGGACCGGCAATCTTCACCGGCCGAAGCGCTACAGCCGCCGCCTGCGACGGGTGTTCTCCATGTCCACCCAGACCAGCATCATCCGCGCGGGCCCGAACCGGGACTTCTACCTCAAGAAGCGCGGCGAGGGCTGCAAGCACGTCCAGGCCGTCATCGCCCTGGCCCGCCGACGCGCCGGCGTCCTGTGGGCGCTTATGCGCGACAACCGGGTCTTCACCTCCGCCCCGCCGGTCACGCAGGCGGCTCGACTTGGTCATTGAGACTCCTGGGCACTGTGAGTGGTGGGTGGTTGAGGGGTGTGGTGGTGAAGAGTCGCATATCGGGGGCGGGTTGGGGTGGGCGATCCCATGGAGACGTGGGCGAGGGGTGTTGCGTGAGGGACGGGTGCGTGCAGAATCTACGCGCGTCATCCGTGGACGCCACCCAGCTGCGCCGCCCCGCGTCCGGGGCGGAGTTTGCTCAAGTTCGTCCGCTGACGGCCGGGTTCATCAGTGTTTTCATCCGTGTGTTCGTCCGAGGGAGTTGGCATGTCGTTCGGCCGTAGGAAGTTCTTGGGGAGTTCTGTGGTGACGGGGGCCGGGGTGGCGCTCGCGGGGGCTGCGGGCGTACCCGTGGCGGAGGCCGCGGAGGTGCGGCAGCAGGGCGGGCGTGATGCCGGACGCCGGGGTGAGCGGTATGCGTTCACGGTCATGGGGACGACGGATCTGCACGGCAATGTCTTCAACTGGGACTACGCCACGGACGCCGAGTTCGACGATGCGGATCACAACGATGTGGGTCTGGCGAAGATTTCCACGCTGGTGACGGATGTGCGGCGGGAGAAGGGCCGGCACAACACGCTGCTGATCGATGCGGGCGACACCATTCAGGGCACGCAGCTGGCGTATTACTACGCCAAGGTTGATCCGATCACGGATCCGGGCGGTCCGGTGCATCCGATGGCGCGGGCGATGAATGCGATCGGCTATGACGCGGCCGCGCTGGGGAATCACGAGTTCAATTACGGGATTCCGGTGCTACGGAAGTTCGAGGAGAGCTGTGATTTTCCGCTGCTGGGGGCGAATGCGGTGGATGCGCAGTCGCTGCGCCCGGCGTTCCGTCCGTATGTGATGAAGCGGTTGAGCTCGCCGCACGGGCGGGAGGTGAAGGTGGCGGTGCTGGGTTTGACGAATCCGGGGATCGCACTGTGGGACAAGGCGCATGTGCAGGGGAAGCTGGCGTTTCCGGGGCTGGTCGAGCAGGCGGCGAAATGGGTGCCGAGGCTGCGGTCGATGGGTGCGGACGTGGTGCTGGTGTCGGCGCATTCAGGGATGAGCGGTACCTCGTCGTACGGGGATCAGTTGCCGTATGTGGAGAATGCGGCGGCGTTGGTGGCGGAGCAGGTGCCGGGGATCGATGCGATTTTGGTGGGGCATGCGCATGTGGAGGTTGCCGAGCGGCGGGTGGTGAACAAGGAGACGGGCCGGGAGGTGGTGCTCTCGGAGCCGTTGAAGTGGGGGCAGCGGCTGACGCTTTTCGATGTGGTGGTGGAGTGGCGTCGGGGGCGTTGGGAGGTCGGGTCGGTCGGCTCCCGGGTTCTGAAGTCGAATGCGGTGGCGGAGGATGCGCGGATCACGGAATTGCTGCGGGCGGAGCATCGCAAGGTCGTGGCGTATGTGAACCGGGTGATCGGCCGGTCCAAGGCGGAGATGACGGCGGCGGAGGCGCCGGTGAAGGACACCCCGATCCTGGACTTCATTTCCTTTGTGCCGGCGGAGGTGGTGCGTAAGGCGCTGGCCGGGTCGGAGTATGCGTCGTTGCCGGTGTTGTCGCAGGCGTCGTGTTTTTCGCGGACGGCGAAGGTTCCGGAGGGGGATGTGACGATCCGGTCGATGGCTGCGCTGTATCCGTTCGACAATACGCTGGAGGCGCGGGTGCTGACGGGGGCGCAGATGCGGGAGTATCTGGAGTTCTCGGCGCGATATTACGTGCAGACGGCGGCCGGGGACGGTCCGGTGGATCCGTCAAGGATCACGAATGCGGACGGTACGCCGGATTACAACTATGACGCGGTGAGTGGCGTCTCGTACGAGATCGATATCGCGAAGCCGGCGGGTCGGCGGATCGGAAAGCTGACGTTCGAGGGGAAGCCGGTGGATGATGCGGCGAAGTTCGTTCTGGCGGTGAACAACTACCGGGCCAGTGGGGGTGGGGGTTTCCCGCATGTGGCGGGTGCGCAGCAGGTGTGGTCGACGTCGGATGAGATCCGGACCCTGATTATTGGGTGGGTGCAGGAAAGCGGTGGGATCGATCCGGCGACATTTGCTTCGGTGGATTGGAAGGTGACGCGGGACGGAGTGCCGGTGTTCTGAGGCGGGGCCGGATACCGGGGCGGCGGTGCCGTGGGGGCGCCGCCGCCGCGGGGCGGGGTTCAGTGCCGGGGAACGAGCGTGGACCCCTGCCGCGGGACGGTGCCGGTGCATTCCGGGGAGGGCTGCTGGAGGCCGAAGGTGGTGAAGGCGGTGCGGGTGGGGAGGGGGTAGGCGGGGGTGTCGGTGAGGGAGTTGAGGATGGTGGCGCTGCGCCAGGCGGCCAGGCCGAGGTCGGGGGTGCCGACGCCGTGGGTGTGGGTTTCGGCGTTCTGGACGTAGATCGCGCCGGTGATGGAGGGGTCGAGGGCGAGGCGGTGGTGCTCGTCGACGCGGGGGCGGCCCGAGCGGTCGCGGCGTACGTGGGGGTCGAGGGCGGCGAGGAGGGTGTCGAGGCGGCGTTCGCGGTAGCCGGTGGCGAGGACGACGGCGTCGGTGGTGAGGCGGGAGCGGGTGCCTTGCTGGGTGTGGTCGAGGTGGAGCTCGATTTTGGTGGTGCCTACGCGGCCTGCGGTGCGTACGGAGACGCCTGGGGTGAGGGTGGTGTCGGGCCAGCCGCCGTGGAGGGTGCGGCGGTAGAGCTCGTCGTGGATGGCGGCGAGGGTGTCGTGGTCGATGCCTTTGTGGAGCTGCCACTGGCCGGGGACGAGTGCGTCGCGTACGGGTTCGGTCAGGGCGTGGAAGTAGCGGGTGTAGTCGGGGGTGAAGTGTTCGAGGCCGAGCTTGCTGTATTCCATGGGGGCGAAGGCGGCGGTACGGGCGAGCCAGTGGAGGCCTTCGCTGCCGGTGGGGCGGGCGCGGAGCAGGTCGAGGAAGATTTCGGCGCCCGATTGGCCGGCGCCGATGACGGTGACGTGGTCGGCGGCCAGGAGGCGTTCGCGGTGGTCGAGGTAGTCGGCTGAGTGGATGACGGGGACGGTGGGGGCGTCGGCGAGGGGGCGCAGGGGTTCGGGGATGTGGGGGGCGGTGCCGATGCCCAGGGCGATGTTGCGGGCGTAGGTGCGGCCGAGGGCTTCGGCTTCGCCGTCGGTGTCGAGTTGGGTGAAGTCGACTTCGAAGAGGGCGCGTTCGGGGTTCCAGCGCAGGGCGTCGATCTGGTGGCCGAAGTGGAGCCCGGTGAGGTTTTCGCTGACCCAGCGGCAGTAGGCGTCGTATTCGGCGCGGTGGATGTGGAATTTCTCGGCGAAGTAGAAGGGGTAGAGGCGCTCGCGGCTGCGGAGGTAGTTGAGGAAGGTCCAGGGGCTGGTGGGGTCGGTGAGGGTGACGAGGTCGGCGAGGAAGGGGACTTGGAGGGTGGCGCCGTCGATGAGGAGGCCGGGATGCCAGTGGAAGGCGGGGCGCTGGTCGTAGAAGGCGGTGCGCAGGTGGGTGAGGGGGTGGGCGAGGGCGGCGAGGGAGAGGTTGAAGGGGCCGATGCCGATGCCGGCGAGGTCGAGGGGGGTGTCGGGGCCGGTGGTGTCCGGGCCGGTGGTGTCGGGAGGGGTCATCGGGGGGTGTGGCCTTCCACGAGTTTGAGGAGGGTGGTGAGGTCTCCGGGCTGGGTGTGGGGGTTGAGGAGGGTGGCCTTGAGCCAGAGGCCGGTGGGGGTGGTGGCGCGGCCGAGGACGGCGTGTCCGTCGGTGAGGAGGGTGCGGCGGATGGCGGCGAGGGTGGTGGGGTCGGCGCCGGTGGGGCGGAAGAGGACGGTGCTGAGGGTGGGGCGGGAGTGGAGTTCGTAGCGGGGGTGGGCCTCGATGAGGTCGGCGAGGGTCTGGGCGGCGGCGAGGGTGCGGTCGACGAGGTCGCCGAGGCCGGCGCGGCCGAGGGCTTTGAGGGTGACGGCGATTTTGAGGATGTCGGGGCGGCGGGTGGTGCGCAGTGAGCGGCCGAGGAGGTCGGGCAGGCCCGCTTCGGTGTCGTCGTCGGCGTTGAGGTAGTCGGCCTGGTGGGCGAGGGGGGCGAGGGCGGTGGCGTCGGGGACGGCGAGGAGGCCGGCGGCGACGGGCTGCCAGCCGAGTTTGTGCAGGTCGAGGGTGACCGTGTGGGCGCGGTCGAGGCCGTGCAGGGCGGTGCGGTGGAGGGTGCTGAAGAGGAGGGGGCCGGCGTAGGAGGCGTCGACGTGAAAACGCGCTCCATGGCGTTCGGCGAGGTCGGCGAGGGCGGGGAGGGGGTCGATGGCGCCGGAGTCGGTGGTGCCGGCGGTGGCGGCGAGGAGTACGGGGCCGGTGTGACCGACGAGGCTGGCGAGGCAGGTGTGGACGGTGTCGGGGGTGAGGATGCCGTCCGGGGTGGGGAGGGTGAGGGGTTCGGGGAGGCCGAGGAGCCAGGCGGCGCGGTGGATGCTGTGGTGGGCGTTGGCGCCGCAGACGATCTGGAGGGGGGCGCCGGGCAGGCCCGTGTACGAGGACTCGTGCGGCTCCCTGGCGGCCTCGCGGGCCAGGAGGACGGCGAGTTGGTTGGATTCGGTGCCGCCGGTGGTGACGAGGGTGTCGGGGGCGGCGGCCCGGGGGTGGACGAGGGCGGCGAGTTCGCGGCAGGTGAGGGCCTCGAGTTCGGAGGCGGCGGGGGCCTGGTCCCAGGAGTCCATCGAGGGGTTGAGGGCGCTGGCGGCGAGGTCGGCGGCGGCGGCGAGGGCCAGCGGCGGGCAGTGCAGGTGGGCGGCGCAGTGGGGGTCGGCGGGGTCGGCGGCGCCGGCGGCGAGGGTGTGGATCAGGGTGCGCAGTGCCTGGTGGGCGCCGGTGCCGTGTTCGGGGAGCAGGGGGGCGCAGGCGGTGCGTACGGCGTGGGCGACGGCGTCGGGGCCGCCGGGTGGGAGGGGGCCGGCTCGGTGCTCGGCGCCGGTGGTGAGGGCGTCGAGGACGGTGTCGAGGAGGGGGCGGAGTGCGCGGGGGCCGTTGGTGCCGCCTGCGAGGGCGGTCCCGGCAGAGGGCACGGGCATCAATGCGCTCTTCTTCAGGGGGAGTTCGGGTGGTGGCCACTGGGGACCAAGGCCGCCCTAAGTTACTTTCCCTGCACGGTGCGTAGGCACCTGTTGCCGCACCACCACTCGTACGGGCGGTGGTACCACCCTTTTGTGTTACGGGCCTGCCGCAGTTGTTCGGGTGCCGCCGGGCGTTGTCCCGGTGGCACCCGGTGCGGCGGCCTTATTCCTGAGCGGCGCGGACCCGCAACGCCCGCCGCAGGTCGTCGAGTTGGTCGATGAGCTTGCGGCGCAGAGCGGGGGTCGGGTTGCCGTCGGCGAGGCAGGCTTCGCCGAGGCGGAGGGTTTCGGGGGCGATGTGGGTGGCGGGGAAGGCGTAGCGGCCGGCGGCATCGGCGAGGGCGGGGCCGCGGGCGGCGGCGAGGGCGGGGGCGTCGGTGAAGTAGCGGGCGACGTAGGGGCGGAGCAGGTCGTGCTGTTCGGGGGCCCAGAAGCCGGTGGCGGTGGCGGTGAAGAGGTAGTTGGAGAGGGCGCCCTGTTCGTCGGTGGTGAACAGCGCCTCCCAGGCGGCCTGTTTGGCGGCCGGATCGGGGAGGGCGGCGCGGCAGCGGGCGGCGCCCTGGCGGCCGGTGGCGCTGGGGTCGCGGGTGAGTTCGGCGTCGATGGCCTCGGGGGTGGTGGCGCCGAGGGCGGCGAGGCGGCCGAGGATGCGCCAGCGCAGTTCCGGGTCGAGGTCGGGGCCGCCGGGGACGCTGCCGTCGTCGAGCCAGTCCTGGAGGCCTTCGGGGGTGGTGGCGCTGTCGATGAAGGCGCGCACCGCGCTCAGGCGCAGGCCGGTAGAGGTGTCGTGGGCGGGGCCTTCGGTGCGGCGCAGGATGTCGCGGCTGATGGCGGTGAGGGTGGCCAGGGCGGTGTGGCGGGTGGGGGTACCTCCCTGTTCGAGCGAAGTCGAGCGCTTGGGGGACGGGGGGAGGTAGCGGTCGGCGATCTGGGTGCGGGCGAAGGTGAGGACGCCCTGGACGAGGGCGAGGTCGTCCTCGTGCGGGAGGTGGGCGCGGGCGGCGTCCAGGTAGGCAGTGGGGGCGAGTTCGCCGTCGCGGACCATGTCGCGGGCGGCGTTCCAGACGACGGCGCGGGTCAGCGCGTCGGGCAGGGCGGACAGGGCGCGCAGGGCGGTGTCCCAGGAGGCGGCATCGAGGCGGACCTTGGCGTAGGTGAGGTCGCCGTCGTTGAGGAGGACCAGGGCGGGGCGGCGGCCGGGCGTGGGGTGGGCACCGTGGTCGGGGACTTCCCGGGACAGGGGCTTGCGCGGGATGAGGCGGGTCGGGGTGGTGGGGTCCTGGTCGTACAGGCCGATGGTGAGCTGGTGGGGGCGGGTGCCGTCCTGGCTTCCGGTCTGGTCGATACGCAGGGTCCAGTGGCCGTCCTCGGTTTCGGTGAGGACGGGGGTGAGGGTGTCGACTCCGGTGGTGCGCAGCCAGCGTTCGGCCCAGGTGTGGACGTCGCGGTCGGTGGCGCGGGCGAGGGAGTCGATGAAGTCGGCGAGGGTGGCGTTGGCGAAGCGGTGCCGGGCGAAGTGGTCGTTGATGCCGGCGAGGAAGTCCTTCTCGCCCATCCAGGCGACGAGTTGGCGCAGTGCGGAGGCGCCCTTGGCGTAGGAGATGCCGTCGAAGTTGAGGAGGGCGGAGGCGGTGTCGGGGACGTCGTCGGGGGCGGGGGCCACGGGGTGGGTGGAGGGGCGCTGGTCGGCGTCGTATCCCCAGCCTTTTCGGGCGACGGCGAAATCGGTCCAGGTTTCGGTGAAGCGGGTTGCCTCGGAAAGGACTTGGTAGCCCATGTATTCGGCGAAGGATTCGTTGAGCCAGATGTCGTCCCACCATTGGAGGGTGACGAGGTCGCCGAACCACATATGGGCCATTTCGTGGGAGATGACCATGCCGCGGGTCTGGCGTTCGGTGTCGGTGACGGCGGAGCGGTAGACGAATTCGTCGCGGAAGGTGACGAGTCCCGGGTTTTCCATTGCGCCGGCGTTGAATTCGGGGACGAATGCCTGGTCGTAGGAGTCGAACGGGTAGGGCTCGTCGAAGAGCTGGTGGTAGCGGTCGAAGCAGCGGCGGGTGATGTCGAGGATTTCCTCGGCGTCGGCGTCGAGGTGGGGGGCCAGGGAGCGGCGGCAGTGGATGCCGAAGGGCAGTCCGGCGTGTTCGGTGCGTACGGAGTGCCAGGGGCCGGCGGCGAGGGCGACGAGGTAGGTGGAGATGAGGGGGGTGGGGGCGGCCTTCCAGGTGCCGTCGCCCAGGTGCTCGGTGATGCCGTTGGCCAGGACGGTCCAGTCTTCGGGGGCGGTGACGGTGAGCGCGAAGACGGCCTTGAGGTCGGGCTGGTCGAAGGCGGCGAAGACGCGCTGGACGTCGTCCATGAAGAGCTGGGTGTAGACGTAGCTCTCGTTGTCGGCGGGGTCGGTGAAGCGGTGCATGCCTTCGCCGGTGTGGGAGTAGCGCATGGTGGCGTCGAGGCGGAGTTCGTGGGTGCCCGCGGTGAGGCCGGGGAGGGGGAGGCGGTTGTCGTCGAGAGCGGCGGGGTCGATGGGGTGGCCGTCGAGGATGGCGGTGTGCAGTTCGACGGGCTTGATCTCGACGAAGGTGTCGCCGGGCTCGTGTGCGCTGAAGTGGATGACCGTACGGGATCCGAAGTGGTCCTCGCCTTGGGTGAGGTCGAGGGCGATCTCGTAGCGGTGGACGTCGATGAGCCGGGCTCGGGTCTGCGCCTCGTCGCGCTGCAGTGCGGGCATGACGGTCATGCTGCCACCCGTGTGTTGGGCGGTGCACGGGTGTTTGGCAAGGTCGCCGTGGGGGGCGGTGTCTTGCGGTTTCGTGGGTGGCTTCGGGGTTGGTGGGGGCTGGTGGCGGGCGGGGTCTGTTGGTGCCGGGGGGCCGGAGGGGACGCACGGGGGTCCGTCCTCGGGCCGGGCGCTTCTGGTCCATGGACTGGGCACCCCGGCGTCCGCTCCGGTCCCTGCGGGCGGACCCCCGTACATCCCCTCCGGCCTACGTGTCCCGTCTGCCGGCCGGTGGCACCGCCCGTCCACACACAGGAGACCGGCCGTGCCGTGCCGTGGCGTGGCGTGACCGTCATGGGTGCGGAGGGCTGGCCGCCCGCGGGGCCGCCAGTGCCCGCGGCCCGGCAACACTGCCCGTACCCGTACCCGTAGGTGTACCCGCACCCGTACCCGTTCCCGTACCTGTGCCCGTAGCCGTGGCTGAGTCCGGCTCGGCCGGGCTGTGTTGTGAGGGTCATGGGGACGGCGGGACGGCCGCCCGCGTCGGTGG
>NZ_JBEZJZ010000035.1:0-67823 GCF_040651455.1 Streptomyces sp. NPDC048483 | reverse complement strand
CCAGGCGCTGGTGGCCGCCAAGGAGCAGGCGCGCGCCCGTGGGGCGGCCGCGCAGCAGAAGAAGCAGGCCAGGCGCGGCCGCCACCCTCACCGCCGACGGCAGCGCGCTCTACCCGGGCCTGGGCACCGCCGTCTTCGCCGAGGAGACGGTGGTGCCCGCGGCCGCCGCACTGCCGCTGCCGGACGGCATTCCGCTGACCGACGCCGCGCTGCTCGGCTGCGCGGTGCTCACCGGCTGGGGCGCCGTACACCACAGCGCGCAGGTGCGGGCGGGGGAGTCGGTCGTGGTCTTCGGCGTCGGCGGGGTGGGTCTGGCCACCCTCCAGGCGGCGCGGATCGCGGGGGCGGGCCCGATCGTGGCGGTGGATGTCTCTCCGGCGAAGGAGGAACTGGCGCGGGCGGCCGGCGCCACCGAGTTCGTGGTGGCCGGTGAGGACACCGCCAAGACGATCCGCAGGCTCACCGGGGGCGTGGGTGCCGATGTCGCCGTGGAGTGTGTGGGCCGCGCCGACACCATCCGTACGGCCTGGTCGGCCACCCGGCGCGGCGGCCGCACCACGGTCGTCGGCATCGGCGGCCAGGACCAGCAGGTGACCTTCTCGGCCCTGGAACTCTTCTATTTCGGCCGCACCCTCTCCGGCTGCGTCTACGGCAACAGCGACCCGGCCGCCGACCTTCCCGTCATCGCCGGGCACGTCCGCTCCGGCGCCCTGGACCTCTCGGCGCTGGTCACCGAGCGGATCGGGCTCGAGGGCATCCCGGCGGCGTTCGACGCGATGCTGGCGGGGCAGGGCGGACGGGCGCTGATCGTCTTCTAGGCAGCGGGAGGAACGGGGCGGGGCCGGCGGCGCGGGAAGCGCCTCCGGCCCCGCGCGGTGGGAGCGCCGGAAACTCGTGGTGCGCGGTTCGTTGACGCCGTACCGGCTGGTCGGTACGGTCGCCCGACATCTACGGCGCCGCCCCCCATCCCGCCCCGCACCCCCGGAGTTGCACGCATGGACACGGCACCCTCCGAACCCCACGACAGCACCGGCAGCTCGCCCTCCGCCCGCAGCCGCCGCAAGGTGGCCACCGCCGCGGCTCTCGCCTCCGCCGTCGAGTGGTACGACTACTTCGTCTTCGGCATCGCCGCCGCGCTCGTCCTCGGCGATTCCTTCTTTCCCTCGGGCAGCAGGGCGGCCGGCGTCCTCGCCTCGTTCGCCACGTTCGCCGTGGGCTTTCTGGCCCGCCCCATCGGCGGCGTGATCGCCGGGAACCTGGGCGACCGGCGCGGCCGCAAGCCGATGCTGGTGCTCGCGCTGACCGTGATGGGGCTGGCCACCACCGGTATCGGCCTGCTGCCCTCCTACGACGCCATCGGGGTCGCCGCCCCGGTCCTGCTGGTCGTCCTGCGCATTCTGCAGGGCATCGCGGTCGGCGCCCAGTGGGGCGGCGCCATGCTGATGGCCACCGAGTACGCCCCCAAGGGCAAGCGCGGACTCTACGGCTCGTTCGTCCAGCTCGGCGTCCCCATCGGCGTGGTGACCGCCAACTCCGTCTTCCTGCTGGCGGGCGCATTCACCGACGAGCGGGCCTTCGGCAGCTGGGGCTGGCGGATTCCGTTCCTCGTCGGCGTCCTGGTCCTGGTCCTCGCGTGGTACGTGCACACCCGCGTCGAGGAGACCCCCGAATTCCGCACAGCGGAGCGGGAGCTGGCGGTGCAGGAGAAGACGGCGGCCGCGCGGCGCTCACCGCTGCGGACGATCCTCCGGCACCACCTGGGCACGGTCCTGCTGGCCGGCGGCTCGTTCGCCGTCAACACCGCCACCTTCTACATCCTGATCACCGGCGTCCTGGACTACTCCACCCGCACCCTGCACATGGAGCGCACCTCCGTCCTCACGCTCAGCCTCCTGGTCAGCCTCACCCAGCTCGCCCTGATCCCGGCCGCCGCGGCGCTCTCCGACCGCATCGGCCGGCTGCGCGTCTACGCCGCGGGCGCCATCGGGCTGCTCCTGTGGGCGGTGCCGATGTTCCTGCTCATCGACACCGCGTCGCTGGTGTGGATGGCGGTCGCCACCTTCGTCTGCAGCTGCTTCCTGAGCATCATGTACGGGCCGCAGGCCGCGCTGTTCGCCGAGCTGTTCACGCCCGAGATGCGCTATACGGGGGCGTCGCTCGGCTATCAGATCAGCGCGATCCTGGGCGGCGGGCTGGCGCCGTTCCTGATGGTGCTGCTGCTCGAGGCGAGCGGCACCTCGATGTCGGTGTCCGCGTACATCATGGTGCTGGCCGTCATCGCGCTGGCCTCCATCCGGCTGCTGGCCCGCCGCGCCGCAGGCCGGACCGCGGTCAGCCCGTGACCCGGCGCAGCCGGGGGAACGCCGGCGCAGCCACCAGGAAGACCAGCGAGACCAGGACGAACGGCCAGGTGAAGGTGTGGCCGCCGGACGGCGCGAAGACGGCGGCCAGGGCCGGACTCAGCGCGGTCGCGGCCGCCGCGCCGACGACCGCGTAGGCCAGGCTCCAGCCGTCCGCGGCGAGGAACACCCCGCACAGCGCCATCGCGACCAGCACGGCGTTGTAGCCCATCGTGCCCTCGGCCACCTGCTCGGCGGGTGCGCCGAGGGCCCAGGCGGTCAGGATGCCGACGGCGCTGCCGACGCAGGCCAGGACTCCCGCCCGGCGGCAGGCGAGGAAGATGCCGAGCAGGAAGATCAGGCCGACGTGCCACTGCGGCATGAAGAAGATCTGGCCGATATTGGCGAAGAAGGCGTGCCAGAGGTCGGTGAAGGTGAGGGCGGTGGGGCCGGCCGCGGGCCGGGAGAGTGCGGCGGGGCCCGCGTCCTGGTGCCAGACCCGCTGGAAGCCGGGCGCGGCGATGGTCATCGCGCTGGCCGTGACGCAGAACGGCAGGGTGAAGGTGGGCAGTTCCCAGGTGGCGAGTATGCGGGCGGCGGCAGCGGTGAGAACGGTGACCGCCGCGCTGCCGGCCAGCGCGAGCAGCGCGGTGGACAGATGGGCGGCGCCGAGGAAGACGGCGCAGCCGACGGCCACCAGGCAGGCGTTGAACCCTTCGAGGCCGGTGGTGATCCGGTCTTGGTCCACGCCCAGGAGGCGGGCGGTGCCGGTGCCGACGGCCGTGCCTATCAGCCCGTAGAGGCCGAATTCCCAGCCCGCCGCGAACAGCGCGACCGAGAACACCCCACCGGTCAGCGCGCTGGGCAGGAAATCGACCTGCGCCTGACCGCGCAGGACCTCGATGACGAACCGTCCGTACCGCGTCTGGAAAGGGCCGTTGATGGCCGTGCCCGACTCGCGCACGCCGCCTCCCGCTCAGGCAAAAAGGGCCTCTGTCCGCCAGAGGCGGGCGCACTTTACACCGAATGCCGGTGAAGCAGCGGAGGTGTCCATGGCTCGGGGACCCGTGCGCATCCGTGCGTACCTGTACGGATCCGTGTGGCTTCGTCAGACGCTGCCCGAGGCGCCGCGCCCCGGTTCGCGTTCCGGATGGTGCAGCGCCAGACCGTCCACCAGCGCCCGCAGCCCGGTCTCGAACGCGCCCTCGTCCACCTGGCGCTGGTGCTCGGCCAGGAGGTGGGCCTGGCCCAGGTGCGGGTAGTCGGCGGGGTCGTAGGCGCCCGGGTCGTCCACGAAGCCGCGGGCGAAGGAGCCCAGCGCCGAGCCCGCCACGAAGTAGCGGACCATGGCGCAGATCCGGGTGGCCTGGGCCGGCGGCCAGCCCGCCTCGACCATGCCGCCGAACGCCGCGTCGGCCATCTTCAGCCCGGCCGGGCGGCGGCCGGGGCCCTGGGCGAGGAACGGCACGATGTGCGGATGCGCGGCGAGCGCGGCGCGGTAGGAACGGGCCCAGTCCAGCAGCCCGGCCCGCCAGTCCCCGCCCGTCTCGAACGTCGACACATCGACCTTGGCGATGACCGTGTCGGCGACCGCGTCGAGGATCTCGTCCTTGGTCGTGAAGTGGTTGTAGAGGGACGGCCCGCTCACGCCCAGTTCGGCCGCGAGGCGCCGGGTGGAGAGCGCCGGCAGCCCCTCCGCGTCGATGAGCGCCAGCGCCGCGGTGACGATGCGTTCGCGGCTCAGCAGGGGCTTGCGGGGTCGGGCCATGACGCACATAGTAGGGCTGCCGCCAGAAAACTAGCAGTGGTAATTAACTCGTCGGCCGCCCGGCCGGCGACCTGGCCGGCCAGCCGGCCGACCAGCCCTTTCCCGTCCACAGGGGGCCTTCGATGAACCTGGAGCTCAGCGCGGAGCAGAGCGCGGTACGCCGGCTTGCCAAGGACTTCGCCGACCGCGAGATCGCGCCGCACGCCACCGCCTGGGACCGCGCGGAGCAGGTCGACCGCGGCATCGTGAAGAAGCTCGGCGAGCTGGGCTTCCTGGGGCTCACCGTCCCCGAGGAGTACGGCGGTTCCGGCGGCGACCACCTCTCGTACGTCCTGGTCACCGAGGAGCTGGGCCGGGCCGACTCCTCCGTACGCGGCATCGTCTCGGTCTCCCTCGGGCTGGTGGCCAAGACCCTCGCCTCCTGGGGCGACGAGCGGCAGAAGCGGGAGTGGCTGCCGCGGCTGACGTCCGGCGAGGCCGTCGGCTGCTTCGGCCTCACGGAGCCGGGCACGGGATCCGACGCCGCGAACCTCGCCACCCGGGCGGTCCGCGACGGCGACACCTACGTGATCGACGGCGCCAAGATGTTCATCACCAACGGCACCTGGGCCGATGTCGTCCTGCTCTTCGCCCGCACCGGCGACGCACCCGGCCACCAGGGCATCAGCGCCTTCCTCGTACCGGCCGACACCCCGGGTCTCGCGCGCCGGGAGATCCACGGCAAGCTGGGACTGCGCGGCCAGGCCACCGCCGAGCTGGTCCTGGACGGCGTACGGATCCCCGCCACCGCCATGCTCGGCCCCCAGGGCAAGGGCTTCTCGGTGGCGATGTCCGCGCTGGCCAAGGGGCGGATGTCGGTCGCCGCCGGCTGCGTCGGCATCGCCCAGGCCGCGCTGGACGCCGCGCTCGGCTACGCAGGGGAGCGCGAGCAGTTCGGCAAGCCGATCGCCCGGCACCAGCTGGTGCAGGAGCTGATCAGCGATATCGCGGTGGATGTGGATGCGGCGCGCCTGCTGACCTGGCGGGTGGCCGATCTGATCGACCGCGGCGAGCCGTTCGTCACCGAGGCGTCGAAGGCCAAGCTGTTCGCCTCCGAGGCCGCGGTGCGCGCCGCCAACAACGCCCTCCAGGTCTTCGGCGGTTACGGCTATATCGACGAATACCCGGTCGGCAAGCTGCTGCGGGACGCCCGGGTGATGACCCTGTACGAGGGCACCAGCCAGATACAGAAACTGGTCATCGGACGGGCGCTGACGGGGGTCTCCGCCTTCTGACATGCTGCGGTACGGGATCCGGCCATGCACCGCACCACATTGCTAAGCGCTTGCTCAGCGGCACGGTATGGTGTTCGATCCGTCAGGGGAACGTCCCTGGCGGATCGAGGAGCGGGGTACGCGATGGGTGCGGCGGCGGAGCGCGCGAAAGCGGAGAACGAGGAGTGGGCCGGGGTCACCCCGGACGCCGCTCGACGGCTGGTCAGCGCCGCCGTCGAGGCGTTCGCGGAGCGCGGCTACCACGCCACCACGACCCGCGACATCGCCGGCCGGGCCGGGATGAGCCCCGCCGCGCTCTACATCCACTACAAGACCAAGGAAGAGCTCCTCTACCGCATCAGCGGCATCGGCCACGAGAAGGCCCTGCGCATCATGGGCGCCGCCGCCGAGGCCGCGGGCGGCCCCACCGAGCGGCTCGCCGACGCGGTACGCACCTTCGCCCGCTGGCACGCCGAGCACCACACCACCGCCCGGGTCATCCAGTACGAACTCCAGGCACTCAGCACCGAGCACTACGCGGAGATCACCGATCTGCGCCGCCGGACCGACCGGCTGCTGCGCGGGATCATCCAGGACGGCGCGGACAGCGGCGAATTCCGGGCCGACGACGTGCCGGGCACCACGCTTGCCGTGCTGTCGCTGTGCGTGGACGTCGCCCGCTGGTTCACGGCGGACGGCCCGCGCACGCCCGACGAGGTCGGCGCGCTCTACGCCGACCTCGTCCTGCGGATGGTGGGCGCCCAGCCGGGCGGGCCCGCCACGGGAAAGCCCGCTACAGATAAAAACGGCTGACCGTCTCCGCGACACACACCGGCTTGTCGCCGCCCTCGCGCTCGACCGTGACGACCGTGGCGAGCTGTACGCCGCCCTTCACCTCGGTCACCTCCGCGATCCGCGCCGTGGCGCGCAGCCGCGAGCCGACCGGGACGGTGGCGGGGAAGCGCACCTTGTTGGCGCCGTAGTTGATGCCCATCGTGACGTTGTCGACCCGCATCAGCTGCGGTACGAGGGTGGGCAGCAGCGAGAGCGTCAGATAGCCGTGCGCGATGGTCGTGCCGAACGGGCCGGCCGCGGCCTTTTCCTGGTCCACATGGATCCACTGGTGATCGCCGGTGGCGTCCGCGAAGAGATCGATCCGCTTCTGGTCGATCTCCAGCCAGTCACTGGGGCCCAGCTCCTCGCCGACCGCCCCCCGCAGCTCATCGACCGATGCAAACACTCGGGGCTCTGCCATCTCCGCCTGCCTCCTCGGGATCCCATGATTGACCAGCGCTCATTCAGGGCTTACTAAGCGCTTGCTCAGCATGCGGAGTGCGGGCACCCACTGTCAACGCCTGGGGAAACGTTGCGGAGATCGTGCGGGCTAGTGTTGAGGGGTGCCTCAGCTTCCGTACAAGGTTCATGAACTCTCCGTCGGCCAGCTCTCCGCGCGGAGCGGCGCGGCGGTCTCCGCGCTGCACTTCTATGAGTCCAAGGGGCTGATCAGCAGCACCAGGACGGGCGGCAACCAGCGCCGCTACACCCGCGACGCGCTGCGCCGGGTCGCCTTCGTCCGGGCGGCGCAGCGCGTCGGGATCCCGCTGGCGGTGATCCGGGAGGCGCTGGCCGAGCTGCCGGACGAGCGCACGCCCAACCCCGCCGACTGGGCCCGGCTCTCCGAGGTCTGGCGCACCGAGCTGGACGAGCGGATCAGCCAGCTCGTCGAACTGCGCGACCGGCTGACCGACTGCATCGGCTGCGGCTGTCTCTCGCTGCAGAAGTGCGCCCTGTCCAATCCGTACGACAACCTCGGCCGGCAGGGGCCCGGCGCGCGGCGGCTGCGCGTCGACCGGAGCGCCAAGGACCCGGCGGGGCAGGGCGGGGACGGCGAGGCGTGCCCGCCCGGGGAAACGGGCGACGGCTGCCGGTGAGCGCGCCCGCCCCGCGCGGGGGCGAGCGCGCCTCCGGTCACCGGACCGACGGTTTACACCACCGGACCGACGCCTTGCGTCACCAGACCGACGGCTTACGGCCGGCCCAGGGGCGGGCCTGCTCCAGCTGTGCGGAGAGGGAGATCAGCGTGGTCTCCTCGCCGTACCGGCCGCCGAGCATCACCCCGATCGGCAGGCCCGCGGCATTCCAGTGCAGCGGGATGCTGACCGCGGGCTGGCCGGTGGCGTTGTAGAGCGCGGTGAACGGGGTGTACGCGCCGATCGCGGCGAACTCGGCCTGCGGGTCGGCGTCGTTGCGCAGCGCGCCGACCGGCAGCGGCGGCCCGGCCAGCGTCGGCGAGAGGATGGCGTCATAGCCGCCGGGCGGCATCAGCCCGTCGGCGAGGGTCTGCGCGAGCGCCCGGAACGCATACAGCGCGGCCGCGAAGTCCGTGCCGGAGACCTCCTTGCCCCGTGCGCGCAGATAGCGGGTGAGCGGCATCAGCAGCTCCTCGCCGTCCGGCGGCACCGGGCGGTTGGCGGCCATCACCGACCAGACACGGGTGAAGGCGTAGAGGATGCTGTCGTCGGCGGGAAGTGTCAACTCCTCGACCTCATGGCCGAGTTCGGCCAGCAGGTCGGCCGTTTTGGTGACGGCGGTGCGGCAGTCGGGGTCGATCGTGATGCCCGGTATCGGGGCGTCGGTGAGACAGGCGATCCGCAGCCGTCCGGGGGCACGGCGGGCGTGCGCGGCGAAGGTCTCACCGGGCGGCAGCGACGGCGCCGTGTACGGGTCGCCGGGCATCGAGCCCGCCAGGACGTCCAGCAGCGCGGCCGCATCGGCGACCGTACGGGCCAGCGGCCCCGAGGTGCTCAGGCCCGTCACATCGTGCAGCAGCGGGCCGCCGCTGACCCGGCCGCGGCTGGGCTTGATGCCGTACAGCCCGCAGACCGAGGCCGGGATACGGATCGAGCCGCCGCCGTCGCTGGCGTGCGCGACGGGCGCCAGGCCGCCGGCCACTGCCGCGCCCGCGCCGCCGCTGGACCCGCCCGCCGAGAGCTCCAGGTCCCAGGGGGTGCGGGCGGGCGGCGCAAGGCCGTTCTCGGTGTAGCAGGGCA
Organism: Streptomyces sp. NPDC048483; assembly: GCF_040651455.1. Lineage (NCBI taxonomy): Bacteria > Bacillati > Actinomycetota > Actinomycetes > Kitasatosporales > Streptomycetaceae > Streptomyces > Streptomyces sp. NPDC048483. Next base: position 59,413 of record NZ_JBEZJZ010000035.1, on the reverse strand, counting down.
GCCCGAATTCGGGGGTGTTGGTCTTGCCGAGCAGGACCGTGCCGGCCGCCCGCAGCTTGTCGGCCACATGGTCGTCGACGGTGGGGACATACTCCGCCAGCGCCCGCGAGCCCATCGTGCAGCGCACGCCCGCCACCTGGTTGAGGTCCTTGACCGGCACCGGAACGCCGTGCAGCACCGGGAGTTCACGCCCCTCCCGGCGGGCCGCCGCGGCCTCGCTCTCGGCGTCCGCGGCCTGCTTGCGGGCGATCTCCGGCGTACGGGTGAGAAAGGCGCCGAGCGTGTCGTCCAGCCGGTCGATCCGCGCCAGATAGTGCTCGGTGAGCTCAACGGGTGAGATCTCTCCCGAACGGATTCCGGCGGCCTGCTCGAGCGCGGTCAGATCGTGCAGTGCGGCCATGGACGTCCACCCTCTCCTGCTGCGTCCGTACCGCCCTGATGCCGCACGGACCGTGCGGGCCGACGCCGTTACCGGCCGGTCGGCCCGTGGACAGTTGTTTCAGCTCGAGGGCGGCTTCGTAAAGGCCGTACCCGGACGGCACGCGGCCTCCGGCCATATGAGCACCGGCTCTGTGAGCGGCGAATCCGGGCAGCGTGTCGGTAGTCGGCCGGTAGCCCGACGATGGGGGAGCGGGCGAGCGCGGCCGGGCGACGGAACGTACACCGGGAGCACGTACAGCGGGAGTCACCCTTCCGGGAGGCGGGTGCGGAAGGCCGTGGCGGTCAGGACCAGTTGGGTGTTGGAGGGGGCGGGCCTGCCGTCGGGGAGGAGGAGGGTGTCCTCGAGGCCGATGCGCGTGGCCAGGCCCAGATCGGTGGCGAGGCGGACCACCGGCCAGGCGCCGCCGTCCTCGCCGTGGAGCAGTACGGGGCGGTCGTGCGGTGCCATCGAGGCCAGCAGCTCCCGGGCAGTTCCTGGCGCCGACCGGGCGTCGGTGTCGGTGACTTCGGCGAGCACCCGCAGCACCCGCGGCGCCAGCGGTGAGCGGGCGAAGTGGGCCGCGCCGTCCGTGCCCGACCACAGGCCGGCCTCGATGCCGATGCCGCGCTCCAGCAGCGCGGCGGCGACGGACTCGGCACCGGGCTCGTGCCAGTTGACCGAGGCGTGGTCGGGCAGCACTGTCCAGGACCGGATCCGTTCGGCCCGGCGCCCGGGGTCCGGCTCGGCCCAGGCGCCGGTCGTCACGCCGACCGGTACGTCCACCACGGCCCGTATCGCCTCCAGGACCGGGCCCACCACTCGCGGCGAGAGCGAGTCCTGACCGCAGGGGGTCTTGGGGTGGACGTGCACCTCGTCGGCACCGGCCGCCACCGCCTGGCGGGCGGCATCGGCGAGCGCGGCCGGTGAGAGGGGCACCGCGGCCGAATCGGCCGCGGTCCGGGCGCCGTTGAGACATACCTGAAGCATGTCCCGATGGTGACACGGGGGTCTGACAACGCTCGTGACCTGCGCCGTTCCCGCAGCGGTGCGGGGCGGACGGTCTCACGCCGCCGCGAACGCCCCCGCCCCGCCGACCCGGCGGCCCGCCGCCGTCAGCGCCTCGGAGGTCAGCACGGACGCCGGGGCCACCACCCCGCACTCCCGGCAGGCGGGCCCCGACGCGGGGCAGTCCGTGGATTCCGGGAGCCAGGCGAAGCGCGTCCCGCCGCACACCGGGCAGTCCCGGCGCGGCCGCCCCGCCTCCATCGCCGCGATCATGCGGCGCAGCACCACGGCGAGACGGGCCGCCGGATGCCGCTGCGGAGACTCGCACGGCACGATGTCACAGCCGCCCCAGGTGCGCCGGTGCCAGTCGTCGATCGGGCCGGGCTGGCGCCTGCCGTCGTGCTTCTCTCTCCGGCGCCGGGCCGCGAACTCCTCCTCGTACGCCAGCCAGAGGGTGCGGGCCTCTTCCAGCTCCGCCAGCGCGGCCACCAGCCGCTCGGGGTCGGGACTGCGGTCGTGGGCCGCGATGCCGACCTGGTCACACAGATGGTGCCAGGTCGCCCGGTGCCCGTACGGGGCGAAGCGCTCCAGGCATTTGCGCAGTGCCGTACGCCGCTGGGCGGCCACGAGCCGTGGATTGCGGACCTGTTCTGCGAGAGCTCTGAAACCGGCCAATTTCATCCCACCTCCGTGGGGAGGACCCGACTGGACACGGAAGGGACGTACCCGATCACCACCTGGATCCATCGAACTTCTTTGCGGGTCCGAGGGGTGCAGGGCGAGGGGCGCGGGATGTGAGTGCTGTGCCCGGGTTCGTCCGGTTCCCTCGCCCCTGCTGCTGTGGGGAATTCGAAAAGGTGACTGTTGTTCACCTTCCGGCAACGAGTAACCGCCGGTAACGTCCCGCCCACCCCTCCCCCGAGCTGCAGGGGGACGCCCCTCGAGGAGCAGGAATGCAACGACGTACCGGAAGGTTCAGAGCTGCCGCCGCGGCCGCCCTGTTCGCCTTGGGCGCCACGCTCTTGGCACCGCCCCCCACCGCGGCCGCGGCCGCGCCGAACGACGCCCACGACTACTGCCAGGGGCAGTGCGCCGACATCCTGCCGCCCGGCGCCACCGGCAATGCCACCCTGATGCAGATCCTCGGCAACAAGCTGTTCGGCACCCACCCCCGGCACTCCACCGACCAGTTGGGCCCCTACGGTGCGCTGGCGAGCGGCTACCAGTCGCTCACCGACGACACGCTCACCGACTTCTTCAACGACGCCTCCTTCGGCGTCCCCGGCGACCAGGTCGGCAAGGTCTCCACGCCCCGCGACGATGTGACCATCACCCGCGACAAGAAGACCGGCGTCCCGCACATCAAGGGAACCACCCGCTACGGCACCGAATTCGGCGCCGGCTACGCCGCGGGCCAGGACCGGCTCTGGCTGATGGACCTCTTCCGCCACATCGGACGCGGCGAGCTGACCTCCTTCGCCGGCGGCGCGCCCGCCAACCAGGGCATGGAGCAGCAGTTCTTCCCCCAGGCGCCGTACACCGAGAAGGACCTCCAGGAGCAGGTCGACGCCATCCGGAAGAACCACGGCGCGCGCGGCGAGCAGGCCATGAAGGACGCCCAGGCGTACGTCGACGGCATCAACGCCTACCGGGAGCAGTCCAAGAACGGGCGGTACTTCCCCGGCGAGTACGTCCTCACCGGCCACATCAACGCGATCACCAACGCCGGTGAGATCAAGCCCTTCAAGCTCACCGACCTGATAGCGCTGGCCTCCGTCGTCGGCGGGCTCTTCGGCAACGGCGGTGGCGGCGAGGTCAATTCGGCCCTCGCGCTGCTCTCCGCCCAGCAGAAGTACGGCGTCGAGAAGGGCACCAAGGTCTGGGAGTCCTTCCGGGAGCGCAACGACCCCGAGGCCGCCAAGACCCTGCACAACGGCCAGAGCTTCCCGTACGCCGGCAAGCCCGACAAGGCCAAGGGCACCGCCCTGCCCGACCGCGGCTCGGTCACCCCGGAGCAGCTGGTCTTCGACCGCACCGGCGCCGCGGCCCTCAAGAAGGGCGAGAGGACGCCGCAGGACCCGGTCGAGGCCCCGAAGAAGTACAAGAAGCTGGAGGGGCTGTTCAAGGACGGGGTGCTGCCCAAGGGGAGCTTCAACCCCTCCCAGCGCCGCGGCATGTCCAATGCGCTGCTGGTCTCCGGCAAGCACACCGCCGGCGGGAACCCGGTCGCCGTCTTCGGCCCGCAGACCGGCTACTTCGCGCCCCAGCTGCTGATGCTCCAGGAGATCCAGGGACCGGGCATCAGCTCCCGCGGCGCCTCCTTCGCGGGCGTCGGCATGTACGTCCAGCTGGGCCGCGGCCAGGACTACGCCTGGAGCGCCACCTCCGCGGGCCAGGACATCACGGACACCTACGCCGTCGACCTGTGCAACGCGGACGGCTCCCGGCCCACCAAGGACTCGACCTCCTACCGCTACCGCGGCGCCTGTATCCCCATGGAGAAGCTGGAGCGGACGAACTCCTGGAAGCCCACCATCGCCGACCCGACGGCCGCCGGCTCGTACCGGATGCAGGTCTTCCGCACCAAGTGGGGGACCGTCACCCACCGCGCCACCGTCAAGGGCAGGCCCGTCGCCTATACGGCGCTGCGCACCACCTACCGGCACGAGGCCGACTCCATCATCGGCTTCCAGATGCTCAACGACCCGTCGTACGTCCGCAGTGCCGCGACCTTCAAGAAGGCCGCCCAGCACATCGGTTACGCCTTCAACTGGTTCTATGCCGACTCGCGTGACACCGCGTACTACAACAGCGGCCTCAACCCGGTCCGTCACCCGGACGTCGATCCGGCGCTGCCCATCAGGGCGCAGCAGGCCTACGCCTGGAAGGGCTACGACCCCGCCACCAACACCACCGACTACACCCCGCCCGCCCAGCACCCCCAGTCCGTCAACCAGGACTACTACATCTCCTGGAACAACAAGCAGGCCAAGGACTACGACTCGGCCGGCTTCGGCAACGGCCCGGTGCACCGCGCCAATCTGCTCGACGACCGGGTGCGCGCGCTGACCAAGGAGGGCGGGGTGACCCGGGCCTCCCTGACCCGGGCGATGTCCGAGGCCGCGGTCACCGATCTGCGCGGCGAGGACGTACTGCCCGAGCTGTTGCGGGTGCTGCGCAGCAAGCCCGTCACCGATCCCGCGCTCAAGACCGCGGTGCAGCGGCTGGAGGCCTGGCGCAAGGACGGTGCGCAGCGCCGCGAGACCGCCGCGGGCTCGCACACCTACGCCCACTCCGACGCCGTACGGCTGATGGACGCCTGGTGGCCGCGGATGATCGAAGCCACCTTCAAGCCGCGCCTGGGCGGCGACCTCTACCAGGCCCTGACCTCCAACCTGGCCACCGACGAGTCCCCGTCGGCGGCCCACGGACCCACCGGGGCGCACGCCGGCTCGGCCTTCCAGTACGGCTGGTGGAGCTACGCGGACAAGGACCTGCGCGCGGTGCTCGGCGACCAGGTCAAGGGCCCGCTCACCCAGCAGTACTGCGGCAACGGAGACCTGTCGGCCTGCCGCGACACCCTGCTGGACACGCTGCGGGAGGCCAACGCCAAGACGGCCGAGCAGGTCTACCCGGGCGACGACAGCTGCAAGGCCGGCGACCAGTGGTGCGCGGACGCGATCATCCACCGCGCGGTGGGCGGTCTGACCCACGACACCATCAGCTGGCAGAACCGGCCGACGTACCAGCAGGTGGTGGAATTCCCCGCACACCGGTAAGAGACCCGCACACCGGTAAGAGCGGAGCAATGCCGATGCCGCAGGCCCCGGGCGCGCGCCCGGGGCCTGCGGCAGGGGATCAGGCAGCCGTGCCCGGCTACAGGCCCTTCAGCTGCTTCGCATAACGGCCGTTGGCCGGCAACCAGCTGAACACGATCGCCACCAACGCGGTGAGCATGGCGACCATGCTCGTGAGCAGGAGGGAGTCCGGCGGGTAGTCGCCGGCGATCAGGATGTGGGCCAGCAGAACCACCACGGACATGATGGTGATCATGACGCGGGCCCAGGTGGCCGCCTTGCGGGCGAACAGCGCGAAGAGGAGCAGCAGCGCGCCGATGACAACGGCCATCACGGCGCGGTTCACCAACTGGTCCTGCCGCTCCTCGACCAGCGACTTCCAGAGAGCGCCGTCGCCGAACACGGTCTTCGCCGTGGTCCCCGCGGGCAGGCCGATTTTCTCCGGATCCTGCGCAATGGCGTCCTTGAGGTTCTGGTCGGCGAATTCCGTCCCTCCGGCGAAGGAAATGACCGCCCCGACAAATGCGGACACCGCCGAGAGCACCGTTACCACCAGCAGGGTGGTGAGGGTGCCGGGCCTCTTGGCCGGGCCCGTCGGTACGGGCGTGCCGTGCGGCGGCGCGACCTGGGAATGGCTCACTAGCTCAACTCTCCTTGCAGAGAAGATGGTTGACGGGGATTGGCCTGACCATTGCACGGGTACCGGGAACGCATCCAGTATTTTCCGGAAGAAATCCCCAGATAATCCCTGCTGACCTCGGGATCAGTTCGAACCGGTTTTGGGCAAGGGTTATGCTGCACAACCGTGATTTGAAAAGGGAGTGCGAAAGCGAGAAGGGGCGCATGGCCTTACAGGGTCCGCTGCAGTATCCGCCGGAGCTGCTCGATACGACCATGGACCAGTTGCGCACGTTGATCATGGTTCGTGAGGAAGGCACCGCGCTCGGTGCCGCCCGCCGGCTGGGACGCGAACAGTCCAGCGTGCAAAAGCAGCTGGACACGATGAACCGTACGTTCGCCGCCCTGTGCGGCGAGGAACTGGTGCTCAAGCAGGGGCGGGGGCGCGACGCCCTGTTCACCGCGACCGGCGAGGCGCTCGTCGGCCTGGCGCGGCGCACGCTCGGCGACTGGTCGGACGGCGTGCACGACGCCCGCCGCCGCCTGGGCCGGACGCTCTCCGTCGGCACCACCCGCTACACCCTCGGCTTCCTCCTGGACGCCGTGGAACGCGTCAGCGAGGCGTACGAGCGCGACAACGTCGACCTCAAGGTCACCCATGTCCGCACCGGCGACCTGTTCACCAAGCTCCGCTCCAAGGAACTCGATGTGGTCTGCGGCAGCGTGGTGGTGACGGAGGGCCAGGAGGAGGAACAGCTGGCCCCGTACGAGGTGATGGAGTGGCGGCGCAGCGGCCTGTCCCTGCTGACGAATCTGCCGCCCGACCGCCTCCCCGGCGGCTCCTTCGGCGCCCGGGACCTGCCCGCGCTGCCGCTGGTGATCTCCGCGCGCGGCCTGATCGGCCGCTTCCTGACCTCCTGGTACGGCCCCGACTACCGCCAGAGGCTGACCGTCGCCGCGGAGATAGAGGCCGCCCACTACGGCTTCGAGCTGCTGCGTTCGGGGGTGGTCAGCGGGGCGATGCTGGTCACCCGGGGCATCGGGGAGGCGGCGGAGGACGGCCGTCTCCCGGAGGCCGGGGGCCTGCGGATGCTGGACATCGTCGGCGATGTGGGGCCCCGGACCGAGGTGCTGGTCGGGGTGTTCACCCGGCGGGGTGAGCGGGACGCGTACGGCCCCGACCACCCCCTCAACCGCCTCTGGGAGGCGCTGTCCCGGGAGAGCGAACGGTGGTGGCTCAGGCCGTGAGCGTGCGGCCGCGCAGCAGCTCCGCCAGCCGCGGGGCGAAGTCGGTGGCGTTGTCCGTGTAGCCCGTGTGGCCGCCGGGCAACTCGGTGAGATCCAGGCTCAGTTGCCCGGCCAGCGCGGCACTCGCCCGGCCGGGCATCGACCGGCGCGCGTCGCTGCCGATGCCGATCAGCAGCCGGTCCGCCGCCGTGCGCAGCGCGTCGATGTCCGGTGCGTACGCCGTGACGGGAACCAGCTCGTGCTCAAGGAAGAACGGCTCATTGGCCGCCATCCGCTCCAGCAACGCACGCAGCGGTGCCGGGAGTTCGGCCAGGGGCGGCAGCTTCTGCGTGCCGTCCTCGAGCCCCACGCCCGCCAAAAACTGCCGCATCGCCGCCTCGGTCCCCTGCTGCCGCAAGGTGACCTGGACACCGGCGAACAGCTGCCGGTGGTCGGCGGCGTTGGGCAACAGCCCGATCAGCGGCGGTTCATGGGCGATGACGGTGTGTATCCGGTCCGGGTGCCGGGCGAGCAGGTCCAGCGCCACGACGGCGCCGGAGCTGCTGCCATAGACCAGCGCGGGCTCGTCGGTCAGTTCGCCGAGCAGCCGGTGGATGTCGTCGCTGTGCTCGTCGACCCGCGGTGTGGTGCCGGGCGGGTCGAGCGGGCTGCGGGAGTGGCCGCGACGGTCCGGCGCCACCACGGTGAAGTGCGCCGCCAGCGGGTCCGCGATCCAGTCGAAGACCCCGGCGTCACCGGCCCCGGCGTGCACCAGGACGAGCAACGGCCCGCGGCCGCGCACCTCGTAGTGGATCCGCGCGCCGGGCACGTCCAGGGTGCCGGTCCGGGGTGTGGCCATGGTCAACCTCCGCGAAAGCCGGTCCGGGAAGCCGGTCCGGGAAACCAGGTGGCCGGGCATCGGCCTGCCGCCATCCTCGCGTGCGCCGCCGACACCCGGCCGACACCCGGCCGACATCCGGCCGACAGGCTCAAGGCCTGCAGGCCCTAGCCGAGTTCGCGTTCCCGCGTCTCCGGCAGCGCCAGGACGCACACCAGCGAAACGACCGCCATGGCGCTGACGTACCAGCCCACCGACGCCGAACCGAACGCCGACTGGAGCCGGGTGGCGACCAGCGGTGCCACCGCGCCGCCCAGGACCCCGCCCAGGTTGTACGCCAGCGAGGCGCCCGAGTAGCGCACCGTCGTGCCGAACAGCTCGGGCAGATACGCGCCCATCGGGCCGTACACCACGCCCATGCAGAACAGCGCGCCGCCGATTCCGGCTGCGATCAGCACCGGCTGCCCGGTGTCCAGCAGCGGGAAGAGGACCAGCCCCCACACCGCCGCCAGACCGGTGCCCGCGAGGACCGGCGTGCGGCGTCCGAGGGCGTCGGAGAGGGTGGCTGCCAGCCAGGTGCCGGCCGCCAGGAACAGGCAGGCGACGAGGGAGAGGGCCAGCATGGTGTTACGGGAGATGCCGAGGGCGCCGGTGGCGTAGGCGAGGCAGTACGTCGTCGCCGTGTAGAAGAGGCCGTACGCGACGATCATGCCGCCGGCGCCCAGCAGCAGTGCGCGCGGATGCCGGCGGAAGACCTCGACAGCCGGGACCCTGGCGGCCTTGTGGGCGTCCATCACCTTGGCGAACACCGGCGTCTCGCTGATCTTCAGCCGTACGAACAGCCCCACGCCGACCAGCAGGAACGACAGCAGGAACGGCACCCGCCAGCCCCAGGAACGGAACGCCGCGTCATCGAGCCCCGCCGACAGCAGCCAGAACACCCCGGTTGCCGCGAAGAATCCCACGGACGGCCCGAGTTGAGGGAACGCGGCATACAGGCCGCGCCGCCTCTTCGGCGCGTGCTCGACGGCCAGCAGCGCGGCCCCGCCCCACTCACCGCCCAGCCCGATGCCCTGCAGGAAGCGCAGCGCGATCAGCAGCAGCGGCGCCCAGATGCCCAGCGTGCCGTAGCCCGGAAGCAGCCCGACGAAGGCCGTGGACAGGCCCATCAGCAGCAGCGAGGCGACCAGGACGGACTTGCGGCCCACCCGGTCCCCGAAGTGCCCGAAGATCACCGAGCCGAGGGGCCGCGCGGCGAACGCCACCGCGTAGGTGGAGAAGGACGCGAGGGTGGCGTTGACCGGGGAGAGGGTCGGGAAGAATGCCTGGTTGAGGACGAGGGCGGCGGCCGTCCCGTAGATGTAGAAGTCGTAGAACTCGATGGCCGTCCCGATGAACGAGGCCACCGCCACGCGCCGCAGGCTTTCACCGCCGCCCCGGCCCCCCGCCGGCTCCTTGTCCGGCTCCGTTTCCCGCGCTGTCTTTGCTGATCTCGCGTCACTCTGCACGAGCGGCACTCTCATGGTCGGTGTAGAGGGCAGTCAATAGCCGGACCGGTCTGTCTCGGTTGATGAGATATGCCGGTCCTTCCGACGCCCGGTACCGCCTACGCGTACCGCAGATACCGCCGCCGCACCCTGCGGAACCGCCGCAGCTGCGCCTGCCAGGACGCCACCACCTCGTCGGCTCCCGCGCCCGCGTCGATCATCGTGCGGACCGCCGACGAGCCGGTGAGCCGGTCGATCCCGTTGTCCGGCCGCCAGGCGAAGCCGCGCCAGACCTGCCGGGCCGTCACCAGCAGGCCGATGCCGGTCCGTACGGGGTCGAAGGCGGCGCGGTCGTGGACGTGCAGCTGGACGCCGCCGATCGTCCTGCCCTGGAACTTGGAGAAGGTGGGCGCGAAGTAGGCCTCCCTGAAATGCACACCGGGCAGGCCCAGTGCGGTGGCGGCCGCGGCCCACCGGGCGTCGATGCCGTCGGCTCCCAGCAGTTCGAAGGGGCGGGTGGTGCCGCGCCCTTCGGAGAGGTTGGTGCCCTCGAAGAGGCAGGTGCCCGAGTAGACCAGGGCGGTGTCGGGGGTGGGCATGTTGGGGCTCGGCGGCACCCAGGGCAGTCCGGTCGCGTCGAAGAAGTCCTCGCGCCGCCAGCCCGTCATCGGTACGGTCTCCAGCTCCACCGGCCGCCCGGCGGCCTGCGTCACGAACTCGCCGTTGAAGAGCAGCGCCAGCTCCATCGCCGTCATCCCGTGCGCCTGCGAGATCGGCTCGCGGCCCACGAAGGAGGCGTACTTCTTGTCCAGTACGGGCCCGGTGGCGGCCCGGCCGGTGACCGGATTGGGCCGGTCGAGCACCACGAAGCGCTTGCCCGCGAGGACGGCCGCCACCATGCAGTCGTAGAGCGTCCAGATGTAGGTGTAGAAGCGGGCGCCGACGTCCTGGATGTCGAAGACGACGGTGTCCACACCGGAGTCGGTGAAGATGCCGGCCAGTTCCGCGCCGCTCTTGTTGTAGGTGTCGTAGACCGGCAGCCCGGTGGCGGGATCGTCGTAGCGGCCCTCGGAGCCGCCGGCCTGGGCGGTGCCCCGGAAGCCGTGCTCGGGGCCGAAGACGGCGGTCAGGCGGACCCGTGGGTCGGCGTGCATGACGTCCACGATGTGGCGGACGTCCCGGGTCACCCCCGTCGGGTTGGTGACGATGCCGACCCTGCGGCCCTCCAGGAGGCGGTAGCCGTCGGCGGACAGACGGTCGAAGCCGGTGCGTACGGGGCGGCCGCCGGGGGGCGGCGCCGCCGCGTGGGCGGGGCCCGTGGCCGCGGTGACCGCTGCCGCGGCCGCTCCGGTCGCCGCCAGCCGGCCCAGAACGCGTCTCGACAGAGCCATGTGCACACCTCCGTGATCGGGGATGGATCCGATGGTCGTGACGTGGGCACGCTAACGCGCCCGGACGTGTTACGGAACGCGCCCGGCCGTGACGAGGGGGTACCTCCCGCTCGTGGGGGTCCCCCCGCTCGGGCGAAGCCGAAAGCGGGGGAGCGGCCGAGAGTGGTGGAGAGCTCTTCCACTTCTACATACCGACTGGTTAGTCTGCCGTGGAGCCGAGTCAGCGCGACCGAGGGAGACACCACATGGCAGCCGTACGGGACCAAGGCGTTGTCGTGACCGGAGCGGGCGGGGGGATCGGCGCCGCGCTGGCCCGCCGGTTCGCCGCCGAGGGGGCCCGCGTCGTGGTCAACGACCTGGACGAGGCCAAGGCGAAGACGACCGCCGAGGAGATCGGGGGTATCGCGGTGCCCGGCGACGCATCCGCCGTCGTCCCGGCCGCCCGCGACGCGCTCGGCGGCGCCATCGACATCTTCTGCGCCAACGCCGGGGTCGGCACCGGCGGCGGACCCGAGGCGCCCGACGACGCCTGGGAGCTGGCCTGGGACGTCAATGTGATGGCCCACGTACGGGCAGCGCGCGAGCTGCTGCCCGAGTGGCTGGAGCGCGGCAGCGGACGGTTCATCTCCACCGTGTCCGCCGCGGGCCTGCTCACCATGGTCGGCGCCGCCCCGTACAGCGTCACCAAGCACGGCGCGTACGCATTCGCCGAGTGGCTGTCGCTGACGTACCGCCACCGCGGCATCGACGTCCACGCCATCTGCCCGCAGGGCGTACGGACCGACATGCTGGCCGCCACCGGGGCCGCGGGCGACCTCGTCCTGACACCCACCGCCGTGGAACCCGCGGACGTCGCCGACGCGCTCTTCGCGGCCATGGCCGAGGGCCGGTTCCTGGTCCTGCCGCACCCGGAGGCCGGCGACTACTACATCGCACGGGCCACCGACCCCGACCGCTGGCTGGGCGGTATGAACCACCTCCAGCGCAAGCTGGAGGAGCGCGAGGGAGGCGCCCGGTGATCTCCTACCGGGACAAGCCGTGGCTGGGACAGCTCAACGACGCCCAGCGCGCCCCCGTCCAGCCGCCGCCCTCCACGCTGCACGCCTTCCGGGCGGCGGTCCGTGCCGCGCCCGACCGTACGGCGCTCGCGTACTTCGACGGCCGGCTGTCCTACGCCGACACCGACGCGCTCTCCGACGGCATCGCCGCCCACCTCACCGCCCGCGGCTTCCGGCACGGCGACCGGGCCGCGGTGATGCTGCAGAACACCCCGCACTTCGTGCTGGCGCTGCTCGGCGTCTGGAAGGCGGGCGGCGTGGTGGTGCCCGTCAACCCCATGTACAAATCGGGCGAGATGCGGCACATCCTGGACGACGCCGAGGTCACCGCCGTCATCTGCGCCGACCGCACCTGGGACGGCTTCCTGCGCGCCACCGCCGCCGAGGCGCCGTCCGTACGGATCGCACTCACCGCCCACGAGGCCGCTCTGCAGACGCGGAACGACGCGCGGGTGCTGCGCGGCGATCTCCCCGCAGCACCTTCGCCCGAGGGCGCCGACGATCTGCTGACCGTCGCCCGCACCGCCGGGACACCGACGGCACCGGCCGGGCCGGACCTCACCGCCGACGACATCGCACTGATCAGCTACACCTCGGGCACCAGCGGCACCCCCAAGGGCGCCACCAACACCCACGGCAACATCAGCTACAACGCCGAGCGCCAGCGCACTGGCCTGGCCCTGCCCGACGGCGCCACCTACTTCGCGCTCGCCCCGCTCTTCCACATCACCGGCATGGTCTGCCAACTGGCCGCCTGCATCGCCAACACCGGCACCCTCGCGCTCGCCTACCGCTTCGAGGCGGGCGTCGTCCTGGACGCCTTCCTGGAGCACCGGCCCGCCTACACGGTCGGCCCCTCGACCGCGTACATGGCGCTGATGGCCCACCCGGAGGCCGGCCGCGACCACTTCGCCTCCTTCCAGGCGATGTCCTCGGGCGGCGCGCCGCTGCCGCCCGCCCTGGTGGAGAAGTTCCGTACCGGCTTCGGCCCGTACCTCCACAACGGCTACGGGCTGACCGAATGCACCGCGCCCTGCGCCAGCGTCCCGCCCGGGCGCAAGGCGCCGGTCGACAAGGTTTCCGGGACCCTGGCCGTCGGCGTCCCCGGCCCCGACACCGTCGTCCGGATCATCGACGAGAACGGCGCGGACCTGCCGTTCGGCGAACAGGGCGAGATCGCGGTGCGCGGCCCCCAGGTCGTCCCCGGCTACTGGCGGCGGCCGGACGCCACCGCCGCCGCCATGCCGGACGGCGAACTGCGCACCGGCGACATCGGCTTCATGGACACCGACGGCTGGCTCTATGTCGTCGACCGCAAAAAGGACATGATCAACGCCTCCGGCTTCAAGGTGTGGCCGCGCGAGGTCGAGGACGTCCTCTACACCCACCCGGCGGTGCGCGAGGCGGCCGTCGTCGGCGTGCCGGACGCCTACCGCGGCGAGTCGGTGAAGGCCTATGTCAGCCTGCGCCCGGGGACCGCTCCCGAGCCCGCCGAACTGGCCGCCTACTGCAAGGAACGGCTGGCGGCGTACAAATATCCCCGAGTGGTGGAGATCCTGCCCGAGCTTCCGAAGACCGCGAGTGGCAAGATCCTCCGACGGGAGCTGCGCCACCGCGCGTAACCCCGCGGCACCCGCGGAGCACCACAGGCGCATACGCACGAAGGACAGGTGAGGGCGATGGCCGGCACGAAGGACGGCAGCGGCAACGGCACCGCTAGCGGCAACGGCGGTACGAAGCCGGTGGCCCAGCGACTGCTGGCCACCGCCACCAGACTCTTCGCGGAGCGCGGCTACGACCGCACCTCCGTCCAGGAGATCGTCGATGCGGCGGGCGTCACCAAGGGCGCCCTCTACCACTACTTCGGCTCCAAGGACGATCTGCTGCACGAGGTCTACGGCCGGGTGCTGCGGCTCCAGCAGGAGCGGCTCGACCACTTCGCCGGCTCCGATGCGCCGGTCGAGCAGCGGCTGCGGGACGCCGCCGCCGATGTCGTCGTCACCACCATCGAGAACCTCGACGACACCAAGATCTTCTTCCGCTCGATGCACCACCTCGGCCCCGAGAAGGACAAGCAGGTACGGGCCGAACGGCGGCGCTACCACGAGCGGTTCCGCGCCCTGATCGAGGAGGGGCAGCGGACCGGCGTGTTCGCCGCCGACATCCCCGCGGACCTCGTCGTGGACTACCACTTCGGGTCCGTCCACCACCTCGGCACCTGGTACCGCGAGGACGGGCCGCTCACGCCCCAGCAGGTGGCCGACCACCTGGCCGACCTCCTGCTGCGGGCACTGCGGCCGTAGGGCGATCCGTGCCGGTGACGCCCGTGCCGGTCACGCCCGTGCAGCACAACGCGGTGGGCCACGGGAATACCGCCGCGCCCCACCGCGTTGTGGCCCCGCAGGGGGCGCGTCCACCCCCTACGGGATCTGTTCGGCCACCCCTACGGGTACCGCCTCAACTCCCTCACCGGTACTGCTTCAGCTCCCTGCGCGCCAGCGACCGCTGATGCACCTCGTCCGGACCGTCGGCCAGGCGCAGCGTCCGTGCCCCGGCCCACAGTTCGGCCAGCGGGAAGTCCTGGCTGACGCCGCCCGCGCCGTGCAGCTGCACGGCCTGGTCGAGGATGTTCACGACCGTGCGCGGGGTGGCGATCTTGATGGCCTGGATCTCGGCGTGCGCGCCCTTGTTGCCGACGGTGTCCATCAGCCAGGCCGTCTTCAGCACCAGCAGCCGCAGCTGCTCCACCGCGACCCGCGCGTCCGCGATCCACTCCTGGACCACACCCTGCTGGGCCAGCGGCTTCCCGAAGGCCGTACGGGACACCGCGCGGCGGCACATCAGCTCGATGGCCCGCTCGGCCATCCCGATCAGCCGCATGCAGTGGTGGATCCGGCCGGGCCCGAGCCGCGCCTGCGCGATGCCGAAGCCGCCGCCCTCCTCGCCGATCAGGTTGCCCGCCGGCACCCGTACGTCGTGGAAGATCACCTCGGCGTGGCCGCCGTGCCAGTGGTCCTCGTAGCCGTAGACCTGCATGGCCCGCTTGACCTCGACGCCGGGGGTGTCGCGCGGCACCAGCACCATCGACTGCTGACGGCGGATGTCCGCACCGTCCGGATCGGTCTTGCCCATCACGATGAAGATCTGGCAGAGCGGGTTCATCGCCCCGGAGATGTACCACTTGCGGCCGTTGATGACGTAGCTGTCGCCGTCCCGCGCGATATGCGTCTCGATGTTGGTGGCGTCCGACGAGGCCACCTCCGGCTCCGTCATCGCGAACGCCGACCGGATCTCGCCCGCCAGCAGCGGCTCCAGCCACTGCTTCTTCTGCGCCTCGCTGCCGAACTGCGCCAGCACCTCCATGTTGCCGGTGTCCGGCGCCGCACAGTTCAGCGCGGTCGGCGCCAACTGCGGGCTGCGCCCGGTGATTTCGGCCAGCGGCGCGTACTGGAGATTGGTCAGCCCCGCGCCGTGCTCCGCGTCCGGAAGGAACAGATTCCACAGCCCCTGCTTACGGGCCTCGGCCTTCAGCTCCTCCACGATCGCCGGGGTGTCCCACGGCGAGGCGAGCGCCGCCCGCTGCTCGTGCGCGGTCTGCTCGGCCGGATGGACATGCTCGTCCATGAACGCCAGCAGCCGCTCGCGCAGCTCTTCCGTACGGGCATCGAATGCGAAGTCCATGGGCGCCTCAGCCTTCCTTGAGGGTGGTGAGTCCGTGGTCGATGAAGACGGGCACGAGTTCACCGATCCGGTCGAAGCCCGCGCCGACGGTCTGGCCGAGCGTGAAGCGGTAGTGGATGCCTTCGAGGATCACGGCGAGCTTGAACCAGGCGAAGGCGGTGTACCAGGCGATGGCGGAGGTGTCCCGGCCGGAGCGGGCGGCATAGCGCTCGATCAGTTCGGCGGGGGAGGGGTGGCCGGCCGCGCCGCTGGTGGTGCTGACCGGCGATTCGGGCAGGCCCAGGTCCTGGCTGTACATCACCAGCAGCCCGAGGTCGGTCAGCGGATCGCCGAGCGTGGACATCTCCCAGTCCAGGACGGCCTTGATGGTGTCGACGCCCTTTTCCGTGCCGACCAGGACGTTGTCGAGGCGGTAGTCGCCGTGCACGACGGCCGGCGCGGGGGAGGCGGGCAGTGCCCGGCCCAGCGCCTCGTTCAGCTCGTCGATCCCCGCCAGCTCGCGGTTCTTCGACGCACTCAACTGCTTTCCCCAGCGCCGCAGTTGGCGCTCCAGGAAGCCGTCCGGCCGCCCGAAGTCGCCGAGCCCGACCGCCTCCGGGTCCACGGCGTGCAGGTCGACGAGCGTGTCGACCAGGGACAGCACCACGGCCCGGGTGCGCTCCGCGCCGAGCGGGGCCAGCTGGTCCGCCGTCCGGTACGGCGTACCCTCGACCAGCTCCATCACATAGAACGGCGCGCCGGTCACCGACTCGTCCTCACACAGCAGCAGCGTCTCGGGCACCGGCACCGGCGTCGCGTGCAGCGCGCTGATGACCCGGTGCTCGCGCCGCATGTCGTGCGCGGTGGCCAGCACATGCCCCAGCGGCGGCCGGCGCACCACCCAGGAGGAGGCGCCGTCGGTGACGCGGTAGGTGAGATTGGACCGCCCGCCCTCGATCAGCTGCGCGCTGAGCGGCCCGCCGGTCAGGCCCGGCCGCTCCCGGTCCAGATGCTCGCGCAATCGGGCGAGGTCGAGGCCGGGGGGTTCCTCCCGGTCCGCGGCCTGCGGGGGAGGGGTGCCCTTGCTCATCGTTGTCCTCCGTACGGCATGACGGTCGCTGCGGTCGATCGGCCGCAGCCTCGATCATGCCGACTAGTCGGTATGGAGTCCAGTTCCTGTCAGTGGGGCGTGAGTCACGCCGCGCTAGGGAGCCGTGTGCGGCGGTGCACTTCCGCCGTACGCGCCGGCCCCTCACGCGTGGCACGCCATCGGGATCCCGCCGTTCAGCACCGTCATGTCGCCGAACCCCGCCACCGGGTCCAGCCGCACCCCCGGCTCGCCGCCCGCCAGCTCCGCGTAGGCGCGATGCAGATTCGCCACCAGCCGTTCGCTCTCGGCCAGCGCCGCGAACGGCCCGAGGTCCGCCTCCTGCGCCACCTCCAGAGGGGTCCGCCCGGCCGCCCGGCCCTGCCGCGCCAGCGCGTCGACGAACCGCAGATAGCGCTCGATCCCGTCGTACACCTCGGGCCCGGTCACCGGGCCGTGCCCGGGGACGACGGTCACCGCGTCCAGCGAGCGCAGCAGATCCAGCGAGCGCAGCGATCCGGCCAGCGAGCCCATGAAGATGAACGGGGTCCCGCCGTGGAAGACCAGGTCCCCGGTGAAGACGATGCGCTGCGCGGGCAGCCAGACGACGGTGTCGCCCGGGGTGTGCGCGACGCCCGGGTGCAGCAGCCGGACCTCGATGTCGCCGACGTGGAGGGTCAGCTCGTCGGTGTAGGTGACCGTGGGCGCGGTCAGGCGGATGTCGCCGTACTCCACGCCGGGCCACATCGCGTGCAGCTGGTGCCCGGCGGCCAGCAGCTCGCGGCGGCAGGCGGCGTGCCCGATGACGGTCGCCTCGGGGGTGAAGACGCCGTTGCCGTAGGTGTGGTCGCCGTGGTGGTGGGTGTTGACCATCATGCGGGGCGTGGGAGCACCGCTCTCGGCGATCCGGCGGCGCAGCACGCGCGCCCGGCGCTCGGTGGCGGCGGTGTCCACGACGAGGGTGATGCCGCCGTCGGAGACGAAGCCGGCGTTGTTGAGGCACCAGCCGCCGTCCGGCTGGACGAATGCGTGGACGCCGGTGGCCAGTTCGGTGAGATAGGGCTCGGCACGGGCCGTGTCGGTCATGGGGTCCCCCCTGGAGCGGTGATCGGTGAACTTCTCTGTCCGGCGGCGGAGCTGCTGCCGGAATGCGGGTACGTACGTACCCACGCGAGGCCCGTATCCACGCGAGGCCCGTATCCACGCGAGGCCCGTATCCACGCCAGGCCCACCTCGCCCCTACGCCACCACCATCGCCGCCCCGAACGCCGCCAGCGCCAGCGTGCAGCTCACCAGCAGCAGCGCGGTCCGCGGTGGCATGTCCGGCGGGCGGCCGGTGGTCATCTCGCGTACCCGGTGGTGGGCCAGTGCCACGAACGCGAGCCACACCAGCGCGGTCAGCGCCGTCAGAACGGCCACCACCGGGCCCGGTGCCGCGCTCCGCCCCAGCTGGCGGCCGGCCAGTACGGCCACAACCGTGCAGGACAGGGTCGTGCGCCGCCAGGCCAGCCGGGTGCGCTCCGGCTGGAGGCCGGGGTCGCGGTCGGGGGCCGGTGGGCGCGCCCGCGGGTCCGGCCGGGGGGTGCCGGACATCGTCAGCCGGTCCGGCGCAGCGCGACCAGGACGACCATGGCCACCGCCAGCACACCGACCCCCAGGGCCAGGACGGACGGGAAGCGGGAGACCGGCAGATCCTCACCGCGGCGCATCGCCCGTTCGCAGCGGACCCAGTGGTTCACCGCCCGCACGGCACACAGGCCCCCCGCCACCAGCAGGGCGACGGTGCAGGTCAGCCGCAGCGTCTCGTGCAGCCGGGGCAGGAACTGGTCGACCGCGAAGCCGCCGCCGACCAGCGCCAGCCCGGTCCGCAGCCAGGCCAGGAACGTGCGCTCATTGGCCAGCGAGAAGCGGTAGTCGGGGGTGGTGCCCTCCTCGCGGACCCGCGCGGGCGAGACCCACAGTCGCACGGCCGCGCCGAGCGACCGGAGCCCGTCGGAGAGGATCATGGTCAGAACCCTAACGGCCGGTGCCGTCCAGGGACCCGGAGCCCCGTCGGGCGGCCAGCTCCCGGTACGCGGCGAGCCCGTCCGGCGTCCACGGCCACTCGTCCAGCCGCCGCGTCAGCTCCGCCTCCGTCAGGAAGGTGTGCCAGTCGATCTCCGACTCCTGCGGGGCGACCGGCCCCGTCCAGCGCACCTGGTAGACCGCCGACCACCAGGTGTGCTCCGCCGTCTCGTACAGGAACTTCAGCAGCGGCTCCGGCTGCGCCAGCCCCCGCACGCCCAGTTCCTCCTCCGCCTCGCGCAGCGCCGCCTGGTCGTAGGTCTCGCCGGCGCCGACCACCCCGCCCACGAACATGTCGTAGTGGGCGGGGAAGACGAGCTTGTGCGGGGTGCGGCGGTGCACGAAGATCCGGTCCTCGGCGTCGCGGACCAGGACGAAGGCACAGCGGGTGCGCATCCGGCGGGCGTAGGTCTCGCCGCGTGGGGCCTGTCCCACGACCTGATCGTTCTCGTCGACGACATCGAGGATCTCGTCCGCGTTGAGCGGCTGCTGATCGTGATCGGTCATGGGGCCATGCAATCACCAGGGGCCGGTCCCGGTCGTGCCGGGGAGCGCGGCTGCGCGTCCTACTGCCCCATGACGTACTTCACCGTCGGTCCGGTGGTCCAGCCGCCGTCCACCGCCAGCTCGGCGCCGGTGACGTACGAGGCGGTGTCGGAGAGCAGGAAGACCACGGCACCGGCGATCTCGTGCGCCTCGCCGACCCGGCCCATGGGGGTGTTGGGGTAGTTGCCCTCGCCCTTCTGGATGCCGACCTGGGCGGTCATCGGGGTGTAGGTCATGCCGGGGTGCACGGAGTTCACCCGGATGCGCTCGGTGCCCAGCTCCACCGCACCGACCTTGGTCAGGCCGCGTACGCCCCACTTGGAGGCGCCGTAGCCGCCGGTCATCGCCAGGCCCATCAGCCCGGCGGCCGAGGAGATGTTCACGATGGAGCCCGCACCGCGCTCCTTCATGGCGGGGATGACGGTCTTCATCCCGATGAAGACGCCGGTCAGGTTCACATCGATGACCTTGCGGAAGAACTCGACGGACACCGTCTCGAGCGGCTGTCCGGTCGATATGCCGGCGTTGTTGACCAGGCCGTCGATACCGCCGAACTCGGCCACGGCGTAGTCGGCGACCCGCTGCCAGTCCTCCTCCGAGGTCACGTCGTGGGTGAGGAAGCGGGCCCGCTCGCCGAGCCGGGCGGCGGTCGCCGCGCCCTCCTCGTGGAGGACGTCGGTGAGGACGACGTTGGCGCCGGCGGCGAGGGCCTGCTCGGCGGCTGCCGCGCCCAGGCCGCGGGCGCCGCCGGTGATGATGACGGTCCTGCCGGCCAGGCCTGCCGCGGGGGCGGGGGTGGCTTCGGTCATGAGGGGACTCCTAAGGGTCGGGTGTGGTGGTGCCCGGGGCGGCCGCGAGCAGGAACGCCACGGTGGTCCCGGTGAGATCGGCGAGAAACAGCTCCTCGCCGGTGAGGGGGGCGACGCCGTCCAGGTAGTGCCGCGCACGGTCGGCCATCGCCGCGCCGATGAGGGTCAGCGCGAGATCGAGGCGCTCCAGGCGCAGCGCCTCGGGCAGGCCGGCCGCCGTGAGGGCGTCCTCCATACGGCCGATCAGCCGCCAGTAGTCGGTGCCGTCCAGTGCCGGATGCGGGATCCGGGTGCGTACCCCGCTCTCATGGGTGAGCTGGGCGGAGATCCGCAGACAGCGTCGCCCGCGGTCGTCACGCAGTTCGGTCGCCTCGGCGGTGATCAGCGCGCCGACCAGCCCCGTGAGCGTCGGTCCGGCGGCCTCCACCGTCTTCAGCAGCGGCGCCAGGGCCGCCTCCGTACGGGCCAGCCGGCCGGCCATCACGGCGTCCAGCAGCCCCGCACGCGAACCGAAGTGGTACTGCACGGCCGAGGGATTGCCCTGGCCGGCCAGCCGGACGATGTCCCGCATCTGGGCGCCGTCCACACCGTGCGCCGCGAAGATTTCCTCCGCGGCGCGGATCAGCTTGTCCCGGGTCTCGGGTCCTGAGGTCCTGGCCATGATCCACACTCTAATGCTGGCCATTATTAATGGCGAGTCCTTCCGCCCGGTCCGCTGCGCTTTGCCTGGGCCCCACGTTGTCGGCTTTCCCGCCGTGGGGGTGTTTCGCCGTTGCGCCTGCGGCGGGCGTGGGTTTGTCGGGTGCGGTGAGGGCCCTGCACGGCTTCGCCGCTACGGTCCGTCCCCTCCCGTGGGTGGGTGGTGGGGCCGGTGGGGGTGGGCGTGGTGTGTCCGGTTGCCCCATCACTGCGTCCACTGGCCGTACCTGACCACGCACTTACGCCCCCACCGGTCTTCACCACCCCCAACGGGGAGGTGCCGGGCCGCAGGACGGAGTCCGGAGGCTCGGTGCCGCAGCCGAACAGCCCCGCGCAGCGGCACCGCCCGCCGCAGGCGCAACGGAGAGAAACCCCCTACGGCGGGAAAGCCGAAAACGTGGGGCCAGGCAAAGCGCAGCGAACGGGCCGCAGGCGAAACGGCGAGAAACCCCCTACGGCGGGAAAGCCGAAAACGTGGGGCCCAGGCAAAGCGCAGCGGACCGGCGAAACGGCGCCCCCGCCACAAGCGGCGAGGGCGCCTCAGCGCGGCTGCAGTTCCCGGAGACCCTCCGGCGATGCCGCCCCCGGCGGCATCGCCGGATGGCTGCCGATCAGGACGATTCCCGTGATCACCGCCGCCACCCCGGCCGCCTCCCAGGCCAGGGCCCCGGTCGTCACCCGCAGCTGGTCGCCGAGGAAGCCCACCCCGCAGGCGATCCCGGCCAGCGGCTGGGCGGCGGTCAGGGCGGGCAGCGACATCCGCAGCGGCGCGGTCTCGAAGGCGCTCTGCACCATCACCAGCGCCAGCACCCCGAGCACGAGGATGCCGTAAGGGTGCCAGGTCGTCAGGAGGGCGCCCCAGCCGCCCTCTCCGAAGCGTTCGCCGCTGATCCGGGTCAGCGCGTCCTGCAGCCCGTACAAAAGCCCGGCCGCGACGCCCAGCAGCGCCGCCTCCAGGCTGACGTGCGTCCGCTCGTGTTTGGCGACGGCGGCCAGCAGCAGTGCGGTGCCCAGGAGCACGCCGGTGATCAGCCACTGGGCGGGCCGCCCGGCCTCGCTGTCGCCGCCGTGCGGCCGGCCGGCCAGGATGAACGCCGTCACCCCGCCCGCCAGCAGCCACAGTCCGGCCCAGCCGCTGCGCCCGAGCCGCTGCCCGCTCAGCCGCCGGGCGAGCGCCATCGCGAACAGCAGATTCGTCGCCAGCAGCGGCTCCACCAGAGTGATGTCGCCCATCCCCAGCGCCACCGCGCCCAGCGCCATCCCGGTGACCATCAGCCCGATACCGGCCACCCAGCGCGGCATCCGCACCAGGTCCAGCAGCAGCCGCAGGGACAGATAGTCCTTGGGCGGCGCGTGCTGGGCCGCTGCCTGCTGGAGGACGAAGCCGAGCCCCAGACAGCAGGCCGCCCCAAGGGCGAGCAGAATCACCGTCACGTCACACACCTCGTATCGCGCGGGGTGGGGGATGGTGCCTGAGGACAGTCGTCCGGCGGCGGCCCGGGGTGGCCCTCAACACCCCCCATTCTTGCGCGCACCCGCCCGTACCACCCGGTAACAAAGGGTTGACGGCATGGTCCGGCGCGCTGAAGATCGTGGGCACCACGGCTCACCGGGGCGTCCGGCGGGCCCCGGTGAGGAGAGCTGAGATGGCGTACGACGCTGATGTGATCGTGATCGGGGCGGGCCTTGCGGGGCTGGCGGCCACCGCGGAGCTGGTGGATGCCGGGCGCCGGGTGATCCTGCTCGACCAGGAGCCCGAGCAGTCCCTCGGCGGTCAGGCGCACTGGTCCTTCGGCGGCCTCTTCCTGGTGGACTCCCCCGAACAGCGCAGGCTGCGCATCCGCGACAGCCGCGAGCTGGCCTGGCAGGACTGGCTGGGCACCGCCGGCTTCGACCGTCCCGAGGACCACTGGCCGCGCAAATGGGCCGAGGCGTACGTCGACTTCGCGGCCGGCGAGAAGCGGGCGTGGCTGCACCGGCAGGGCGTACGGATCTTCCCCGTCGTCGGCTGGGCCGAACGCGGCGGCTACGACGCGACCGGGCACGGCAACTCCGTCCCCCGCTTCCACATCACGTGGGGCACCGGGCCCGGCCTCGTTGCGCCGTTCGAGCGCCGGGTACGGGCCGGCGCCGCCCGTGGCCTGGTGGACCTGCGCTTCCGCCACCGCGTCACGGGGCTGATGCGCACCGCGGGGGACGTGGACACGGTCAGCGGCGAGATCCTCGCGCCCTCGGACGCCGAGCGCGGCACGCCCAGCAGCCGCGAGGTGGCCGGCGCCTTCGAGCTCACGGCACAGGCGGTGATCGTCACCTCGGGCGGTATCGGCGGCAACCACGATCTCGTCCGCGCCAACTGGCCCGAGCGGCTGGGCAAGGCCCCCGAGCGGATGCTGTCCGGGGTGCCGGCACACGTGGACGGCAAGATGCTGGGCATCGCCGAGGCGGCCGGCGGCCGGATCATCAACCGCGACCGGATGTGGCACTACACCGAGGGCATCGAAAACTGGAACCCCATCTGGCCGATGCACGGCATCCGGATCCTGTCCGGCCCGTCCCCGCTGTGGCTGGACGCCCGTGGCAAGCGGCTGCCGGTACCCCTGTTCCCCGGCTTCGACACGCTCGGCACGCTCGAGCACATCATGAAGACCGGGTACGACCACACCTGGTTCGTCCTCACCCGGAAGATCATCGAGAAGGAGTTCACGCTCTCCGGCTCGGAGCAGAACCCGGACCTGACCGGCAAGAGCGTGCGCGACGTGCTGGGCCGGGCGAGGGCCGGGGCGCCGGGGCCGGTGCAGGCGTTCATGGACCACGGCGCCGACTTCCTCGTCGAGCGGTCGCTGAGCGATCTCGTACGGCGGATGAACGGCCTCACCGAGGACCCGCTGATCGACGAGGCCGCGCTGCGCCGCGAGATCGTCGCACGCGACCGCGAGATCGCCCACCCCTTCACCAAGGACCTCCAGGTGACGGCGATGCGCGGGGCCCGTAAATACCTCGGCGACCGGCTGATCCGCACCGCCGCCCCGCACCGCATGCTGGACCCCGGGGCCGGCCCGCTGATCGCCGTACGGCTGAGCATCCTGACCCGCAAGACGCTCGGCGGCCTGGAGACCGATCTGTCCTCGCGGGTGCTGACCAAGGGCGGCGAGCCCCTGCCCGGTGTGTACGCGGCGGGAGAGGTGGCCGGGTTCG
Organism: Streptomyces sp. NPDC048483; assembly: GCF_040651455.1. Taxonomy (NCBI): domain Bacteria; kingdom Bacillati; phylum Actinomycetota; class Actinomycetes; order Kitasatosporales; family Streptomycetaceae; genus Streptomyces; species Streptomyces sp. NPDC048483. Next base: position 35,511 of record NZ_JBEZJZ010000035.1, on the reverse strand, counting down.
GCGGTGGTGGCGTGCACGGCTACCGCTCGCTGGAGGGCACCTTCCTCGGCGGCTGTCTCTTCTCGGGGCGCACGGCGGGACGGGCGGCGGCCCGGGCGGTTTCCTAAGAGCGGGCACAACGCGGTCAATTCCGGTCGGCGATCGGTCAATGTCATTTTTCGGTAGGGGACTTGGCGTGGATCCGGCCATTCCCTTTCCGGCCTTGACGCGAAGCTGTGCGGAACGCTTTGCTGTGCGTGAAATTCCCGTAGTGGACCAGACCACTATCCGCTGACGTGCTACGCGCGCAGACCCGGTCCGCTCCCACTCGGACGACACGGTTCCCCGGGCGGCACGGTGCGCCCGGACGACACAGCGAGGTGGAAGATCGGTGCAGCGCGGCATGGAGTCACCTGATCCATGAACCCGCCTCCGTCGTCTCCGCTGGGACGCTCCCGCCGCAAGGACGCCCCGGCCCTCATCCCGATCCTGGACGACGCCGAACTGGCCACCGCAGCAACGGCGTTGACCCATGGCAGATGGGGCGAGGTGCGCACCCTCCTCGCCGGGACCGGTGAGGAATGGGACCTGCGCGGCCACCGATTAACCGTCCTGGGCACCGCGCCGGGCTGCGCCGCCTGGGCCCGCGACTGGCAGCTCGCCGAACCGGACAGCGGCGACGCCGCCACCCTGCTGGCCTGCGCCACCGTCCACCTCGCGCTGGCCGGCAAGGGCAGCATCCAGGCCGCCGCCGACGCCTGCGGGACCGCCGCCGCCATGCGGCCCGACGACCCGACCCCCTGGCTCGCCGCCCTGATCCTCGCCCGCCGCACCGGCACCGTCGACGAACGCGAGCAGGCCTTCGACCAGATACGCGCCCGCCACCCCGACCACCACCACGCGCACCACCTGATGACGGCCTGCCTCGCCGAACTCCAGCAGGGCGACCGCGACGACCCGCTGCACCAGGTCTACGACTTCGCCGCCTGGGCCGCCGAACAGGCCCCCGCCGACTCCCCGCTGGCCGTCCTCCCCGTCATCGCGCACGCCGAGCGCTACCGCGTCCTGGCCGCCCACGGCCTGGAACCCGCCGACCCCGCCGCCTCCGGCCACTGGTCCACCCGGCGCGCCCGCCAGGCCATGAAGGCCGCCTTCGACTGGTGGCTGGAGTGGGAGGGCGAGGGCCACCCGCGCTCCAAGGTCGACCTCAACTTCCTCGCACACGCAAAGTTCTACGAGGGGCGGATGGCCGAGGCGGCCGCGCTCTTCCACCGCATCGGCAACCACGTCACCCCCGAACCGTGGTCGTACGCGGGCCGCCACCCCGTCAAGGCCTTCAAGGCCGCCCGCGCCGCCGCCTTCAGCACCACCTGACCCCACCCCCATCCCTGGAAAGGACAACCCCGCCATGCCCATCGGCAGTTCGGGAAAGACGAGCAGCGCCGTCGCCACCGCCGGCCCCGGGCGCACGACCGGCCCAGGCGGCGCGATCCGCACCTTCAAGGGCACCGAACGCGCGCTGCGGGCCGACCGGATCGGCACGCCGGGCCTGTTGCTGTCGGTGCTGGCCGCCAGCGCACCCCTGATGGTCGTCGCCGGGATCATGGTCACCACGTACCAGGTCATGGGGATCGTGGGGCAGCCGCTGCTGTTCGTCGCCCTGGGCGTGGTGATGGCGCTGTTCAGCGTCGGCTATGCCGAGATGAGCCGGCACGTCCACAACGCCGGTGCGTTCTACGCCTATATCGCCCGCGGGCTGGGCGGTACGGTCGGCGCCGGCGCCTCCTTCGTCGCGCTCGTCTCCTACAGCATCATGCAGACCGGCATCTACGGCATGTTCGGCTTCGAGGTCTCGGCGCTGCTGGAGCGGTATCTCGAGGTCTCCGTCGCCTGGTGGATCCCCGCGCTGCTGGGCGTCGCGGTCGTCGGAGCGCTCGGCGCCCTGAAGATCGACCTCAACGCCAAGGTCCTCGGCGTTCTCCTGCTCCTCGAGGTCGTCATGATCGTCATCTTCGATCTCGGCTTCGCCGCCCGGCCCGGACCGCAGGGCCTGTCCCTGCAGGCCTTCGACCCCGCCACCCTCGGCGGCGCGGGCCTGGGCACCTCCCTGTGCTTCGCGGTCACCGGCTTCGTCGGCTTCGAACAGGCCCCCGTCTACGCGGAGGAGACCAGCCGGCCGGGGACCGTCGTGGCCCGGGTGATGTTCCTCACCGTCGGCTTCGTCGCGGTCTTCTTCGCCCTCAGCTGCTGGCTCATCGGTGTCGCCACCGGCCCGGACCATGTCGTGGCCGCCGCCGGCGAACACGGCCCCGGGCTGATCTTCGCCCTGGCCGAACAGCGCCTGGGCACCCTCTTCACCGACGTCCTGCATCTGTTCTTCGTCACCGGCATCTTCGCGGCGATGCTCAGCTGCCACAACGTCGTCGCCCGCTACGCCTTCGCCATGGGCCGCGAGGGCCTGCTGCCCGCCCCGCTCGGCCGTACCGCCAAGGCCAGCGGCGCCCCCGCGCTCGGCTCCCTCCTCCAGACCGTTCTCGCGCTGGTCGTCGTCACCGCCTTCACCGTCAGTGACAACAAGCCCGCGGGCGACCCCACCGCCCCGGTCATCCATCTGTCCGCCTGGGCCGGGAACCTCGGTGCGTTCGGCGTGATCCTGCTGATGGCCACCGCTTCCGTCGCCGTCATCGTCTTCTTCATACGCCGCGGAGCGGGCCGCGCCCAGGCCGGCCGACTGCTGGCCGCCGGGCTCGCCGCCCTCGGCCTGCTGGCCGTACTCGTCTACGGCGTCAAGGACTTCGACATCCTGGTCGACGCCGGGGAGGGCTCCGTACTGGGCTGGCTGCTGCCCTCCCTCATCGGGGTCGCCGCCGTCATCGGCCTCGTCCACGGCCGCCTGCTGCGCGCGCGCAAGCCGGAGGTGCACGCCCGGATCGGGCTGGGCAACGAGGCCTTCCAACTGGACAAGGCGGCCGGTGCACCGGCCCCCGGCGGCGCGGGCGCCCCCACCCCGCAGCACAAGGAGAGCTGACCGTGACCACCCCCCACCCGCTCGACCCGCTGACCGCCGACGAGATAGCCACCGCCCGCGCCGTCCTGGAGGAGGCCGGCAAGGCAGGGGAGAGCACCCGCTACCCGCTCGTCCTCCTCGAAGAGCCGGACCGGCACACCGTCACCGCGCACCTCCCCGGCGCCCCCGTCGTCCGCCGGCTCCGCGTCACCCTCCTCGAACCGGCCACCGGCACCGGCCACGAAGCCCTGGTCGACGTCACCGCCCGCACCCTGCTCGCCCACCGCGAACTCGACCCGGAGACCGACGGCCGGCCGCCGATCCTGGTCGAGGAGTACGAGCGCTGCGACGCGATCGTCAAGGCCGACCCGGGCTGGCGCAAGGCCATGGCCGAACGCGGCATCACCGACACCGGCCTGGTCATCTGCGCCGGCCTCGCGGCCGGCAACTTCGCCATCGAGACGGAACGCGGCCGCCGGATGCTGCGCGCGCTGACCTTCCTGCGCTGCGACACCACCGACAACCCCTTCGCCCACCCCGTCGCCGGCCTCGTCGCCGACGTCGACCTCACCGAGCGCCGGGTCATCCGCCTCATCGACACCGGCCCGGTCCCCGTCCCCGCCGAATGCGGCCGCTACGAGGCCGAGTTCACCGGCCCGCCCCGCACCGGCCTCAAGCCGCTGGAGATCACCCAGCCGGACGGCCCCTCCTTCACCCTCGACGGCCCCGTCCTCACCTGGCAGAACTGGCAGCTGCGGATCGACTTCAACGCCCGCGAGGGCCTGGTCCTGCACCAGCTCGCCCACCGCGACGGCGACCGGCTGCGCCCCGTACTGCACCGCGCCTCGCTCGCCGAAATGGCCGTCCCGTACGCCGATCCCGACGCCTCCCGCAACTGGGTCTGCTACCTCGACGTCGGCGAATACACCCTCGGCCGCAACGCCAACGCCCTGCGCCTGGGCTGCGACTGCCTCGGCGAGATCCGCTACCTCGACGCCGTCGTCGCCGACGACCACTGCGCCCCGCAGACGCTCCCCAACGCCATCTGCATCCACGAGGAGGACCACGGCCTCCTGTGGAAACACACCAACATGTTCGACGACTTCGCCGCCGAAAGCCGCCGCTCCCGCCGCCTGGTCATCTCCTTCATCGCCACCCTCGGCAACTACGACTACGGCTTCTACTGGTACCTCTACCAGGACGGCACCATCGAGTTCGAGGCCAAGTCCACCGGCCTGGTGCAGACGACCGCCACCGTGCCCGGCGAGCCCACCACCTACGCCACCGAGGTCGCCCCCGGCCTCCAGGCCCCCTTCCACCAGCACCTCTTCTGCGCCCGGCTGGACCCGGCGGTCGACGGCCACGCCAACACCGTCGAGGAGATCGACGTCGTACCGCTCCCGACGGGCCCGGACAACCCGTACGGCAACGCCTTCACCACCCGCGCCACACCCATGGCCGACTCCGCCGAGTCGGGCCGGCTCGCCGATGCCGCCGCCGGCCGCCGCTGGCAGATCACCAACCCCGCCGCCCACAACCGCATGGGCCGCCCCGTCGCCTACACCCTCATCCCGCAGCCGGGCCCCACCCTCCTCGCCCGCCCCGGCTCCGCCGCCGCCCGCCGCGTCGGCTACGCCACCCGCCATCTGTGGGTCACCCGCGCCCGCCCCGAACGCCGCTTCCCCGACGGCGACTACCCCAACCAGCACCCCGGCGGCGCCGGCGTCCTCGCCTGGTCACAGCCCGGCGAATCCCTCCTCACCACCGAACTCACCCTCTGGCACACCTTCGGCCCCACCCACCTCCCGCGCCTGGAGGACTGGCCGGTCATGCCCGTCGACCGCTGCGGCTTCACCCTCCGTCCCACCGGCTTCTTCGACCGCAACCCCGCCCTCGACCTCCCGCGGGAGAGCGGCGGCCACTGCGGGGGCGCCGCCGGCTGCGGATGACGAAAGTCTGACGCCGGGGCCGCGGCACTGGCCCCGGCCGCCTCCTGGTGCTCGAATCAAAGGGTGACCAAGGACCCTGCGATTCCGCCTCACGCGGCGGACGACGACAGCAGCGGTGCGGACGGGCGCGGGACCCCCGTCGGCCGCCGCGTGGTGCTCGGCATGCTCGCCGCCGGCGCCGCGGGCATCGCCGCCGCCCCGATCCTGCAGCGCGCCTACGACAACACCGTCGGCGCCGCCGCCCAGAACGACCCCACCGGAATCTCCGGCCTGCTCCCCGCCGGCGGCGGCTTCCGCTACTACTCCGTCACCGGCTCCGTCCCGCACAAGGACGAGCGCACCTACCGCCTCACCATCGACGGCCTGGTACGCCACCGCACCAGCTACCGCCTCGCCGACCTGCGCCGGCTCCCGCAGACCCGGATCGTCCACGACGTCCAGTGCGTCACCGGCTGGCGGGTCCCCGACACCCCCTTCGAAGGGGTACGCCTCGCCACCCTCCTCGACGCCGCCGGCGTCAGCCCCCGCGCCAAGGCCGTCCGCTTCACCTGCTTCGACGGCGCCTACAGCGAATCCCTCACCCTCGCCCAGGCCCGCCGCATGGACGTCCTGGTGGCCCTTCGTATGCAGGACAAACCCCTCGGCCACGACCACGGCGGACCGGTACGCCTCTACGTCGCCCCCATGTACTTCTACAAGTCGGCGAAATGGCTCTCCGGCATCACCGTCACCGACAGCGTGGAACCCGGCTTCTGGGAAGAGCGAGGCTACGACGTCGACGCCTGGGTCGGCCGCTCGAACGGACGCGACGATGCCCCGACCGGCTGAGCACACCGGGGGCGCCGCCGGGGACCGCACCGGCGGCGGCACCGGCACGGCCCGGATCCCCCGCTTCACCCCCGCCGAACACGGGGTGCACCGCGCCACCGCCACCCTGCTGACCGTCTGCATCCTCACCGCGGCCTGCCTCTACCTCCCCTTCCTCGCCGAACTCGTCGGCCGCCGCGCCCTGATGGTCACCGTCCACGAGTGGTCCGGCATCCTCCTCCCCGTCCCCCTCCTCCTGGGCCTCGCCTCCCGCGCCCTGCGCGCCGACCTCACCCGCCTCAACCGCTACGGCCCCCACGACCGCCGCTGGCTGTACTCCGCCCTGCGCCGCCGCCGCACCGGCCGTCCCGCCGGCAAGTTCAACGCCGGCCAGAAGCTCTACGCCGCCTGGATCGCCGGCGCCGTCCTGGTGATGATGGCCACCGGCCTGCTGATGTGGTTCACCCACCTCGCGCCGCTGGTCTGGCGCACCGGCGCCACCTTCGTCCACGACTGGCTCGCCCTCGCCGTGATCATCGCCGTCGCCGGCCATGTCTATATGGCGGTCGGGGACCCGGAGGCGCGGCGGGGCATGCGGACCGGGTCGGTGGACGCGGAGTGGGCCCGGCGGGAGCATCCGCTGTGGGCGAGGGAGGCACGGGAGGCGCGCAGGACAGGGCGGGAAGAGTAGACGTCGCCGTGGCCCCGCACGGCGCTCGCACCCCTGACAACCCGTAAAGCGACCACAGCACAGCCAACACGCCCCATGACAACCCGGCAATCACCCTTCGTGCCGATAATGTGACGAATAGTAGTGATGTCGTCTCGGAGAGGTCATGTCATGTGCGTTTCCCATGCCATCGGCAAGCGGGCCGCGGCTGCCGTGCTGGGTGCAGCCGTCCTGGTGCTGAGCGCTCCCGCGGTCAGCAGCGCGGCCGCGCCTGTCCCGCGTACCGACAGCGCCGCCAAACCGAGAGCGGACGAAGGCCAGGTCGCCATGCTCAAGCGCAGCGTGGCCGCGTGGAACCAGTGGCGCGAGCGGCACGCCGGTATCAAGCCCGACCTCCGCGACGCCAAACTCGGCGGCGCCGACCTCGCAAGGGCCGACCTTCGCGGCGCCGACCTCAGTGGCGCCTACCTCAAGGGCGCCTACCTCAGGGGCGCCGACCTCCGCGGCGCCGACCTCAAGCGCGCCAACCTCAACGGCGCCTACCTGGAAGGCGCCCACCTCGGCGGCGCCGACCTCAGTGGCGCCCACCTGGACGGCGCCACACTGGGGTGCCTCGACCACCCGGTGTGCCGTCAGTCGTGGCAACTCAAGCGGTCCTGGCCCTTCGAGGACTCCGGCCACTCCGGCACGCCGCGGAAACCGCATTCACCTACCGGAGGAAGTGCCGTCGACCGCCGCGACGACACCGTCTTCATCGCGGGTCCGCACATCAGGCTGATCATTTAGTCGGGCGGCCCGCCCCCCCGCATTGCGCACTGTGGCGCGTCCCTCGTGCGCCTCCACGATGCTCCGTGCGGAGGGGGCAGGGCACAGCGGAGGCATGCCGGGAGCCATGTGCAGAGAACTCTCTGCACATCGCGCCGAAAGGGATGCAGAGAACTCTCTGCATCCCTATGCTGACGCCCATGACCGATGCCCCGCACGGCAATGCCCCGGACGACAACACAGGGCCTCTGCCCACCCGCCACATGGACGCCCGCAGTCTGCGCGGTATCGCCCACCCGCTGCGGATGCGCATCCTGGAGCTGCTGAGGCTCGACGGCCCGGACACCGCCACCGGCCTCGGCCGCCGCCTCGGCGAGAACACCGGCACGGTGAGCTGGCATCTGCGCCACCTCGCCGACCACGGCTTCATCGAGGAGGAAACCGGCCGCGGCACCAGACGCGAACGCTGGTGGCGGGCAGTCCGGGTCTCCCACAACCTCAACACCACGGAATTCCGCGAGGACCCCGACGCCCGCGGCGCCCTGTCGGTCTACGTACACGAGATCGTCCAGCAGCACTTCAACCGGGTCATCGGCTACCTCACGGAGGACTGGGACGCCGACTGGCGGAACGCCGGCACCCTCACCCAGGTGCACGACCTCCGCCTGGCACCCGACCAGCTCGCCGCCCTGAACGCCGAGTTGATGACCGTCATCGACCGCCACCGGGAGTCGGCGCAGGTCTCGCGCCAGGCCCCCGACGCGGACGCCGGCACCACCGACGCCCGTCCCGTCATCATCCAGCTCCAGTCCTTTCCCCGCAGGGACCGGCAGGAACGGCCCGGACCGGACCGCGGCGACCGGTGACCGGCCTGCTGCGACGCCACCGCGACTTCCGTCTCCTCTGGTACGGAGAGACCTCCGGCAAGTTCGGTGCGGCGGTCACCGGCGTGGCCATGCCGCTGGTCGCCGTCTCCACCCTGCGCGCCGACACCTTCGCCGTCGGCCTGCTCAGCGCCTGCGGCTGGCTGCCCTGGCTGCTGATCGGCCTCCCGGTGGGCGTGTGGGTGGACCGGGTGCGCCGCCGCCCCCTGATGCTGGCCGCCGCCGCGCTGTCGCCGGTGTTGTTCGCCGTCGTACCGGTCCTGGCCTGGTGCGGCGGGCTCACCCTCGGCCTGCTGTTCGCCGTCGCCCTGCTCACCGGCGCCGCCGCCGTCCTCTTCCAGACCGCCTACAGCGCCTATCTCCCGACCCTCCTGGACCCGGCCGACCAGCCGGAGGGCAACGCCAAGCTGCACGGCAGCGCCTCCGCCGCCCAGATCGCCGGCCAGGGCGCGGGCGGCTTCCTCGTCCAACTGGCCGGTGCGGCCAATGGGTTGCTCGCCAACGCCGCAACGTTCGTGATCTCCCTCGGCTGCCTCCTCGGCATCCGTCACCGCGAGCCCCGGGCGGACCCCTGCAACCGCCGGTCCCGTTCCGTCGCCGCCGAGGTCGCCGAGGGCCTGCGCCGCGTCGCCCGCGACCGCTGGCTGCGTACGCTCACGCTCTTCGGCGCCGCCTCCAACCTCGCGCTGATGGGCTACCAGTCCCTCGCGCCCGTCTTCCTCGTCCGCGAGGTCGGCCTCGCACCGGGCGCCGTCGGCGCGGTGCTGGCGCTGGCCGGCGCGGGCGGCGTCGCCGGCGCCTTCGCCGCACGGCGCACGGCCGACCGCCTCGGCACCGCCCGCGCCACCCTCTTCTTCGAACTCGGCCTGTCCACCGCGGCCCTGCTCATCCCGCTCACCACCACCGGCGCCGGCACCCTGCTCTACGTCGCGGGCGCCGGCTGCGTCTCGGCGGGCGTCGTCGGCGGCAACATCCTCAAGGCAGGCTTCCAGCAGCGCTACTGCCCAACGGAGTTGCTGGGGCGGCTGACCGCCAGCACCTCCTTCGTGAACTATGGCACCTTGCCGCTGGGCGCACTGCTGGGCGGTGCGCTCGGCGCCGCCCTGGGCGTCCGTACCGCAATGTGGATCATGACGGCCGGAGTGCCGCTGGCCGCGCTGATCCTGGTCTTCTCGCCGGTCCGGACCGTACGCAATCTGCCGCTCGGCCCGATGGAGGGGGACCGGGGCGGCCCCGCTCAACCGCCCGCCACCTCATCCACCACGCCAACATCACCCACGTCTGCGTAGGCCGCCGGCCCCACCCCGCCGGACGTATTCGCGACGTCGCCGAGCAGGCACTGACGGGGTGGGGGACGACGTGGGAACTGCCGACGGCCCCTGATCCGGCGCACATCGGAAGGGCACATCGGAAGGGCGCATCGGAAAGGCGCATCGGAAAGGCGCATCGGAAGGGCGCATCGGAAAGGCGCATCGGAAAGGCTCTCGCCACAGCGTGTGGCGGAACGGGCCGTGGAGTGCCTAAGGGACCGGCCCCGCCGCCTCCCCCGCCGGCAGCTCCACCTCGAACCGGCAGCCCGCCCCCGCATTGCGCACCGTGGCGCGTCCCTCGTGCGCCTCCACGATGCCCCTTACGATCGCCAGCCCCAGCCCGGCGCCGCTCTCGCCGAAGGGGGCACCTCCCGCTCGGGCGAAGCCGGGAGTGGGGGAGCGAGGGGTACGGGCCGGGGCGCCGCGCCAGCCGGTGTCGAAGACGCGGGCCAGGTCCTCGGGCGGGATGCCGCCGCAGCCGTCCTCGACCGCGAGGACCACCCGGTCCGCCTCCTGCCGGGCGCTGACCGCGACCGTCCCGTCCGCCGGCGTCGCCCGGATCGCGTTGACCAGCAGATTGCTCAGTACGCGGGTGATCTGCTGCGCGTCCACCCGGACCGGCAGCGGCGCCACCCCGCCGTCCACCAGCCGCACCCCGCTCGCCCGCGCCAGCGGCTGCGCCCCCGCCAGCGCCTCGTCCACCAGGTCGTACACCGACACCCGCGACAGGGTCAGGGCCAGCGCGCCGGCCTGGATGCGGGCGAGTTCGAAGAGGTCGTCGACCATTGCCGCCAGCCGGTCCACCTCCACCCGCATCCGGGAGTGATAGCGCCCGGTGTCCTCGGCGACGCCGTCCTCCAAAGCCTCGGCCATCGCCCGCAGCCCGGCGAGCGGGGTCCGCAGATCGTGGGAGATCCCGGCGATCAGCTCGCGCCGCGAGGCATCGATCGCCCGCTCCCGCTCGCGGGCCGCCGCCAGCCGCCCGCTGGCATCCTCCAACGCCCTTGACAGCGCGGCGAGTTCGGCCGTGGGCGGCTCGGTGGGCGCCACGAAACCGCCCTCGCTGCCGACCGTACGGGCGGACCGCGCCAGCTCCCGGCTGCCCGCCGCGATCCGCCGCCCGAACAGCAGCGCAGCGGCCAGCGACACCACCCCGGAGACGCCGACCACGGCCATCACCACACCCAGGTCGTGGCCGGAAAGGAACATCGCCTGTGCGACGGCCACCGTCCCCGCCGCCATCGCGGCCACCGCCATCGCCGCGACGGCGAACAGCGACAGTACGACGGAGCGCCGCCGCAGGGCCCGTACGGCCGGCGCGGCCGGCAGCCCGACGGCGGCCGCGCCGAGCGCCGCCAGGGCGACGATGACCAGGAAGTCCGTCATGCCGGGGGCCTGCCTTTCGTACGGGCGGCTGCCGGGAGCGCCCGGAACCCGCGCCGCGGCCGCGCCCCCACGGCAGGGGCCGCCCGCGCCACCCTGTTCCGCAACACCGTCATGACCCCGCTCCGTCCCCGGCCGGATCGAAGCGGTAGCCCGCGCCCCAGACCGTCGTCACCAGCAGCGGCGCCGCCGGATCGTCCTCGATCTTCTCCCGCAGGCGCCGTACGTGCACCGTCACCGTCGACAGATCGCCGAACTCCCACCCCCACACCCGGTGCAGCAGCTCCTCCCGGGAGAAGACCTGCCCCGGGTTGCGCATCAGAAAGGCCAGCAGGTCGAACTCGCGGGCGGTGAGGGCGAGTTCGCGTCCGCAGCGGTCGGCGCGACGGCCTCCGGGGTCGGCGGTGAGGTCCCCGGCCCGCAGGACGGGGGAGTGCGCGGTGGCCGGCGGCGCGGACTCCGCCCGGCGCAGCACCGAGGCGATCCGCAGCACCAGTTCCCGCGGGCTGAACGGCTTGGTGACGTAGTCGTCCGCGCCCAGTTCGAGCCCGAGGATACGGTCCGCCTCCTCGCCGCGCGCCGTCAGCATCACCACCGGGACGGCGGGTCCGTCGGCCGCCCGGCGCAGCCGCCGGCACACCTCCAGCCCGTCGATGCCCGGCAGCATCAGATCGAGGACGACGAGGTGCGGGCGGAAGGCCGCGGCCCGGTCGAGCGCGGCGAACCCGTCGGCGGCGTGCTCGGTGGCGTACCCCGCGCGCGCGAGATAGCCGGTGACGACCTCGGCGACCGTCGGATCGTCCTCGACGACCAGGACGCGCCGGGGCGGCCCGTGCGGGGGAACCTGCGCGGGCAGCGGGGCCGAAGGGGACGTCATGCTTCCAGCCAACACCACCGGGCGGCGCGACGGGCGGACGTCCCGCAGGCGTAAGACTCCGGTAACCGGCCCGGGACGCGGCAGGCCCCGGGACGCGGCAAGCGGCCCGCCGCCGGCCCGCCCCTGACCCATCGGCCCCGCCCCTAACCCTCCAGCCCCTCCCGCACCCGCCGCGACACCGTGATCGCGTACAGATCGAGAACCCCCGGCGGCTCGGCGATCCCCGGGCCCCCGGCCCGTATCCAGGACGCGATGTCCGCCAGCGCCTCGTCGTCGTTGACCAGCCCCAGCCACACGGGCCGCCCGCCCGCGGCCCGCCCGGCGGGCGACGGCTGGACCACGACCACATTCGCCTGGTCGCAGACGTCCAGACACTCCGAGGCCCGCACCGGCGCCGCCCCCGCGAGCGCCGCGCGCAGCCGCGGGATCTGGCCGCTGTGGTCGACACCCGGAATCTTGGCCGGGTCGCCGCAGCAGCAGCCGCGGCAGACGGTGACACGACAGGGAGCCTCGGCGGCCGCCCGGCCGGAACGCTTGCTGATCATCCGGCCCATGCTACGTGCCACCCGATCGCCCCCGGTGAGCCATATCCGGCCCGCATCCTGGACAGGAATCCGCCATGACAACGACCCCCGTCGACTCCCGCTCCCGCGGCGAGGCCCCCGGCCCGGCCGGCCTCCCCCTCCTCGGCTCGATGCTCGACCTGCGCCGCGACTCCCTCGGCACCTTCTTACGGGCCCAGCGCGAACACGGCGACGTGGTCCGCCTCGAAGCCGGCCCGCCCGGCCTGCGCAGCGTCTTCCACGCGGTCTTCGCGCCCGAGGGCATCCAGCAGGTCCTCGCCTCCGAAGCCGCCAACTTCCGCAAGGACCACCCGCTGTACGAGGAGGTCCGCCGGTCCTTCGGCAACGGCCTGCTCACCAGCCAGGACACCGACTACCTCCGGCAGCGGCGGCTGGTGCAGCCGCTGTTCACCAAACGCCGGGTCGACGGCTACGCCGCGGCCGTGACGACCGAGGCCGCCGCCGTCGCCGCACGCTGGCGGACGGCCGGCACCCCCACCGTCGACGTCGTCCGCGAAATGAACCGCCTGGCCCTGTGCACGGTCTCCCGCATCCTGTTCGGCACGGACGCGGCCGCGGCGGCGGACGCCATCGACCGCTGCGCCCCGGTCGTCAACGCCTATGTCGTCCAACGTGCCTATGTCCCCGTGAAGATCCCCCGCGAGTGGCCCACCCCCGGCAACCGGCGGGCGCGCGCGGCCACCGACGAGCTGAACGCGCTGTGCGACCGCATCATCGCCGAACGGCGCACGGCGGCCGCGGCGCCGGCGGACGGTGCGTCTGCGGCCGGTGCGCCCGCGGACGGTGCCGTACCGGGCGGCGACCTGCTCTCCCTCCTCACCGAAGCCGGCAACGACGAGGACGGCTCGCTCGATGCGACCGAGATCCGCGAACAGGTCCTGATCTTCCTGCTGGCCGGTCATGAGACCACGGCGACCTCCCTCGCCTTCACCCTCCACCTCCTCGCCCGGCACCCGGCCGAGCAGCGGCGGGTCCAGGAGGAGATCGACCGCACGCTGGGGGACCGTACCCCCACGGCCGCCGACCTGGACCGGCTCCCGTATCTGACGCAGGCCCTCAAGGAATCCATGCGGCTCTATCCGGCGGCGCCGGTCATCAGCCGCCGGGCCGTCGAGGCCACCGAGATCGGCGGTCACCGCATCCCGGCCGGCGCGGACGTGGTCGTCGCTCCCTGGGTCACCCACCGCAACCCGGCGCTGTGGGAGGACCCGGAACGCTTCGATCCGGGCCGCTTCGCCCCCGAGCGCGAGGCGGCCCGCCACCGCTACGCCTGGTTCCCGTTCGGCGGCGGCCCGCGCGCCTGCATCGGGCAGCACTTCTCGATGCTGGAGTCGGTACTGGCGCTGGCGACACTGCTGCGCGCGTACGACCTGGAGGCGGTGGACGAGGAGGTGCCGGTGGCCGCCGGGATCACGCTCCAGGCGACGGGGCCGGCGCGGGTACTCCTGCGCCCGCGCCCCCACTTCTCGTAAACGCAACGAAAATAGCGTTTGCGTTTGGGTGGCGGTGCGCGTACGGTCGGTACCGGTCCAGCGCGCCGCCACGGCGCCACCGCACCGACAGGAGAAGGCCGTTGCTCGTCTGAGGTCCTGAGACACCGCGCCCGCGCATGCACTGCATCGCGCGGCCGACCGTCACGACCTCGGCGTACCCGCACGGCGTACCCCGGCGCACCCCGACGTTCTCCCGCGGTGTCTCCCTGCGCAGTCCCCCTTCACCCCGCGCACCAGGAGACCTGTATGTCAAAGATGCCCAAGCCGCCCACCCCCGCCGTCACCTCCATCGCCTGCACCGGCCTCGGCTTCACCTGGCCCGACGGCACCCCCGTCCTCGATGACTTCCAGCTGGCCGTCGGCCCCGGCCGTACGGGCCTCATCGGCCTCAACGGCACGGGAAAATCAACCCTGTTGAAGCTGATCGCGGGCGAACTCACCCCGACCGCGGGCCGCGTCAAGGTCGCCGGCGACCTCGGTTACCTCCCGCAGCACGCCGCCCTCGACACCCACCTCCGCGTCGACCAGGCGCTCGGCATCGCCACGGCCCGCGCCGCCCTGCACGCCATCGAGCGCGGCGATGCGAGCGAGGAGCACTTCACCGCCATCGGCGACGACTGGGACGTCGAGGAACGCGCCCGCGCCACCCTCGATCAGCTCGGACTGCCCGCCCTCGACCTCGACCGCACCATCGGCGAGGTCTCCGGCGGCGAGTCCGTCCTGCTCCGCCTGGCCGCCCTCCTCCTGCGCCGGCCGGACGTCCTGCTCCTGGACGAGCCCACCAACAACCTCGACCGCACCGCCCGCGGGCGGCTGTACGACGCCGTCACCGGCTGGTCCGGGGTCCTCCTGGTGGTCAGCCACGACCGCGAACTCCTCGAACGCGTCGACCGCATCGCCGACCTCCGCGACGGAGAGATCCACTGGTACGGCGGCAACTTCAGCGCGTACGAAAAGGCCCTGGCCGTCGAGCAGGAGGCGGCCGAGCGGATGGTGCGGGTCGCCGAGGCCGACGTCCAGCGCCAAAAGCGCGAACTGGCCGACGCCCACGTCAAGCTGGCCCGCCGGGTCCGCTACGGAAACAAGATGACCGCCAACAAACGTGAACCGAAGATCGTCATGAACGAGCGCAAGAGGGAGGCCCAGGTATCCGCGGGCAAACACCGCATCATGCACACCGAACGCCTCAAGGAGGCCAGAGAGCGCCTCGACGAGGCCGCCGACGCCGTCCGCGACGATGACGAGATCCGTATCGACCTGCCCCACACGGCCGTACCGCCGGGCCGCACCGTCCTCACCCTGCACGACCTCACCCTCCGCTACGGCGCCCACGCCCACCTGGAGATCCGCGGCCCCGAACGCATCGCGCTGACCGGCCGCAACGGCTCCGGCAAAACCACCCTGCTGCGCACCCTCACCGGCGAGATCCCACCCCTGTCCGGCGCCGCGCAGACCCACGTCCCGTACCGCTTCCTCCCCCAGCGCCTGGAGGTCCTCGACAACGACCTCACCATCGTCGAGAACGTCGCCCGCTTTGCCCCGGACGCCACCAACAACCGCATCCGCGCCCGGCTCGCCCGCTTCCTGTTCAAGGGCGCCCGCGCCGACCAGCAGGCCGGCACCCTCTCCGGCGGCGAACGCTTCCGCGCCTCCCTCGCCGCCCTGATGCTCGCCGAACCGGCCCCCCAGTTCCTGATGCTGGACGAGCCGACCAACAACCTCGACATGGCCTCCGTCCGCCGCCTCGTCACGGCCCTGGAGTCCTACGAGGGCGCGCTCGCGGTCGTCAGCCACGATCTGCCGTTCCTGCGCGAACTGGGGATCACCCGCTGGCTGGCCCTGGAGGACGGTGAACTGACCGACATCGGCCCGCAGTAACGGGCACCAAACGGCAGGGCCCGGCCCATCGGACAGGCCCTACCGCACCTCGGCGAACCACTCCCGCCCGAGCAGCAGTCCGAACACGGGGACCGGCAGGCGCACCAGCGCCCGCATCACCGCGGCGAGCCGGCCGGTCCCCGCCACCTGCGACCGGTGGGCGGCCAGCGCCGCCTGCTTCCGGCCGGCGAACCGCCGGACGTCGACCGCGTGGGTGATGGCCTCGCGAGGGCTGAAAGCGGTACGGAGCGCCTCATCGTCGTACCGCAACGGAATCCGCACCAGCCGCACCAGCCTCACCAGCCGGGTGACCACCTCACGCGGCACCGTGGCCTCCAGCAGACGGGGGACCCCGGCCAGTTCGGCCGCCCGCCTGCCCACCTGATGCACCTTCACATGATCACGGTGGCCGTACCCGCCGTTGGCGTCGTAACCGAGGAGCACGTCCACCTCTTCCTCGCGGAGAAGGGCCGCCAGCCGCTCGGCGGCCTCCTCCGTACCGGCCCGCGCAAAGCGCACCCGGTCCGGCGGATCCGGATGGAGCACCGGACCGTGGCCACTGTCCGCATACCCCAGGTGCACCACCCGTGCCACGCCCAGCACACCCGCACTCGCCCGCAGTTCGCCCATCCGCGGCGCCTCGTCGGCACCCTCCGGGACGGGACCCATCAGACCGTCGGCGGCCACCACGACCACCACCCGGTGGCCTTCGGCGGCAGCGCGGGCCAGCGTGCCGCCGGTCAGGAGCACTTCGTCATCGGGATGTGCATGAAACGCCAGGAGGGTCGCCATGCCCCCATCCTGGAACACCCGTCAGAAGTGGTGCAGCAGTTCCCCGAATGCCGCCAGCCGCAACACCTTCTCATCGGCCGGATCCAGCTCGCTGTGCTCCAGCACCCAGGTGTTGCCGTTCGGAAGGAAGACGGCATTCAGCCCGGCCGACCGCGCGGGCAGGATGTCCGACTTGGGAGAGTTCCCGATCATCCACGTCGAGCCCGGCACCAGCGCATGGGCCCGCACCAGCTCCTCGTACGTGGCCACATCCTTCTCCGCCACGATATGGACGCCCTTGAAGTGCGGCGTCAGCCCGGACGCCGCCACCTTCCGCTCCTGCTCCTCCTGGTCCCCCTTGGTCAGCAGCAGCAACTCATGCCGCCGCGCCAGCTCCGCCAGCGTCTCCGCCACTCCCGGAATCAGCTCCACATGATCCCCGTCGAAGGCCGCGGCCCACCCCGAGATCCGCGCCGTCTCCTCGGCCGTCGCCGCCCGCCCCCGCACCCACGCAAGGCACTCCGCAAGGCTTCGCAGAAACACCTTGCTCCCGTACCCGTGCGTCACCGCATTCGCCGCCTCGATCCCGTCGAGCCCGGCCCGTACGCCGTCCCGGTCGAGCCCGGGATGCGCCATCCAGTCCAGGAACTCGTCGATGACCCGCTCGAAGATCACGTTGTTCTCCCACAACGTGTCATCCGCATCAAAGATCAGCACCGCGGCTCCACTCCCCTTCGTTCCCCAACCTCGGACCCGCGCACCCTATGCACGCCCGGCCGCGTCCCGCACCGGAAATACCGGCGCGGGGGCCGGGCCCGTACGCCGCCCCGCGTACCGGCGGTCCTCACTCCGCCGCGCCGGCATCCCACACCGCCAGCCGCAGCCCGCTCTCGAACCGCCGCACCCGCCCGTCCACCGGATCCGTGAACTCCAGCCGCCTCGCCAGCAGTTGCAGCGGCGCGCGGAAATCGTCCGGCGCCGGCTCGGCGCGGACGGCCGGGAACAACGGATCGTTCAGGATCGGCAGCCCGAGGCTGTTCATGTGCACCCGCAGCTGATGGGTACGCCCGGTGGCGGGCAGCAGCCGGTACCGCCCGAGCCCGCCCCGCCGCTCCACCAGCTCGATCCGGCTCTCCGCGTTCGCCTCGCCGGCCTCCTCGCGGGCGGCCATGACCCCCCGCTCCTTCACGATCCGGCTGCGCACCGTCACCGGCAGCGCCACCCCGGCGTCGTACGCCGCCACCGCCTCGTACTCCTTACACACCCGCCGCCCGGCGAACAGCCCCTGATACGCCCCCCGGTCCTCGGGCCGTACGACGAACAGCGCCAGCCCCGCCGTCAGCCGGTCCAGCCGGTGCGCGGGCTGCAGCGCGGGCAGCTTGAGATCACGCCGCAGCCGGGCCAGCGCGGTCTCGGTGATGTGCCGCCCCCGCGGCGTCGTGGCAAGGAAATGCGGTTTGTCGGCCACCACGATCCGCTCGTCCCGGTGGACCACCCCCACCCCGAACGGCACCGCCACCTCCGGGGCAAAATCCCGGTGGAACCACACATACCCCCCGGCCGGATACGGCTCACCCCCACTGAGCACCCCGCCCGCCCCCACAAACCGCCCCGCCCGCAGCATCTCCGCCACCCGCCCGGCCCCGACGGCCCCCGCAAACCGGTCGACCAGATGATCCCCGACCGTCCCCCAGACCCCGCCCGGATCGGCCGGCAGCCGCACCCGCACGGGGTCGATGCCGTCGCGCTGGGGGAGAGGGGCGGGGGGAATGGCGGGTCTGCGTCTCACGGGGGCAAGGGAACCTCAGCCCGGCGGCGTTCTCAAGCCGAGGGGACCGGGGACGGGTACCGGGCCCCGATGGCGTCGAGGCGGGCGCGGATGCGGTGCCGAGGCGATCGCCGTTCCAGGTGCGGGCGTACGGGTCCGGCACGCGCTCGGCCTCGGGGCGGGACCTCGCAGCCGAGGCTCGGCCGGTCCGGCCGGCGGGACGAGACGCGCGCCGCCGTCGCTCTCCACGACCGTGCCGGTGAGGTTGGCATTGGTTGCCGCAAGGGCAACCACCTCGGCAACCTCCTCGGCCGTCGCGATATGCCGTACCGGCAGAGTCGCGGCCGCCTGTGCGAAGTACTCGCGCCTGGCATCGTCGGGCAGACCGCTCCGCCAGGGTGTGTCGACGAATCCGGGAGAGACGGCGTTCACCCGTATCGGAGCGAGTTCCGCGGCCGGCGGCCCGACCAGTGCCTCGACGGCGCCGTTGAGGGCGGCGAGGCCTGCCGTTCCCGGTATGCCGGTCCGGGCGGTGATGGCGCTGAGCAGGGTGACCTGTGTGTCCTGATGGCGGAGGCCCAGATCAACGCGGAGTTCGGCCGGCTCTTCCGCACGGACTTTCTGCAACGCCGGCGGGACGCGCTCCACGTGGTGCTCGACAGAGCTCGGGCGCGCGGCGACCTGCCGCCCCGCCCCGCTCCGTCCACGGTCCTGGACATCGTGTTCGGCGCCCTGTGGTACCGCCTCCTGGCCACGCGGGAGCCCGTCGACGACGACCTCATCAACGACCTCACGGCCACCCTCACCCGCATCCCCCAGACCCCGGCCGGCACCTCGAACGACCCGGGAGGCCCGCAATGACCCGTCCCCGCACCATCCTCATCACCGGGGCCACCGACGGCCTCGGCCGTGCTCTGGCCGAACACCTGGCAGCCGACGGTGCCGACCTGATCCTCCACGGCCGGACACAGGCCAAACTCGACCGGATCGCAGACGAGTTCGCGGCCCGAGGAGCATCCAGACCCCGGACCGTGATCGCGGACCTCGCCGACCTCGACCAGGTCCGCCGCATGGCCGCCGGCATCCGCGCATCGACAAACCGACTCGACGTGCTGGTGAACAGCGCGGGCATCGGCGGCGGGGAACCGGACGGCCGCACCCGCCGCACCAGCGCCGACGGCCACGAGCTGCGCCTTGCCGTCAACCACCTCGCAGGCTTCCTGCTCACCCTCGAACTGCTGCCGCTGCTGCGTGTGTCAGCACCGGCCCGCATCATCAACGTCGCCTCCATCGGCCGGCACCCGATCGACTTCGGCAATCTGATGCTGGAGCGCGGCTACGACGGCATCCGGGCGTACGGCCAGAGCAAGCTCGCCCAGATCATGTCCGGCTTCGAACTCGCCGCACGGCTGCCCGCCGACGAGGTCACGGTGAACAGCTTGCATCCCGCCACATACACGCCGACCAAGATCGCCCTTGCCGGGATCGGCCACAGCATCGACTCGCTGGAGCAAGGAGTGGCCGCCACCCGGCGGCTCAGCACCGCTCCCGCACTCGCCGGTACCACCGGACGGTTCTACGACCGCACCCGCGAAGCGCGCGCCCACTCCCAGGCGTACGACAGCGAGGCCCGCCTGCACCTGTGGCAGACAAGCCTGGAACTCACCGAAGTCGCGAGTCCCCTGTAACCCCGGCCGGCCACGGGACACCCCAGGGCCGGGGCGGCGGCCTGTGCCCCGGGCCGTCGATCCGCAGCTCCACGGCCCCGGCCTACTCGCGCGCCCATGGCGACCGCCTGGCCGGCTCCTCATGCAAAATGCCTGGTCAGCGCACTGACCAGGCATGTGAAGCGAGTGTCCGAGGGGGGACTTGAACCCCCACGCCCGATAAAGGGCACTAGCACCTCAAGCTAGCGCGTCTGCCATTCCGCCACCCGGACAAGGTGTCTGCCGTTGCGGCCTGGGCCGTTCCGACGTGGAAAACAATAGCAAACGATCCGGGGTGGTCGATCACCTGCACATCCGGGCGGCGGCGGGGCTGTGACCAGCGCATGTCGGGAGTATTGCGGCCTTGGGTGTGGGGGGTGGGAGGGGGAGGATGGCGGTGGACCCCGCCGCGGAGTGCGCTCCTCGGGGAGCACGACGCGGCCGCGAACCAAGAGGAGGCAGAGTGAGCGAGCTCCGCGAGCGAACCAGGGAACGGTGCGAGCCCCGCGAATGCGGGGCCGGGCGAAGCGAGGTTCCGGCATGAGCGAGTCGCAGCCGGCCCGTACGGTCACCGGTGAGGACGAGGTCGTCGACCTGTGCCGGGATCTGATCAGGATCGACACCAGCAACTACGGGGACCACTCGGGGCCGGGCGAGCGGGCCGCCGCCGAGTACGTCGCGGAGAAGCTCGCCGAGGTCGGGCTGGAGCCGCGGATCTTCGAGTCGCACAAGGGCCGGGCCTCCACGGTGGCCCGGATCGAGGGCGAGGACCGTTCGCGGCCCGCGCTGCTCATTCACGGGCACACCGACGTCGTACCGGCCAACGCCGACGACTGGACGCATCACCCGTTCTCGGGCGAGATCGCGGACGGGTGTGTGTGGGGCCGCGGCGCGGTCGACATGAAGGACATGGACGCGATGACGCTGGCCGTCGTACGCGACCGGCTCCGTACGGGGCGCAAACCCCCGCGGGACATCGTGCTGGCATTCCTCGCGGACGAAGAGGCGGGCGGTACGTACGGCGCGCGCTTCCTCGTCGACAAGCACCCGGAGCTGTTCGAGGGGGTCACGGAGGCGATCAGCGAGGTCGGTGGCTTCTCCTTCACCGTCAATGAGCAGGTACGCCTGTATCTGATCGAGACGGCCCAGAAGGGCATGCACTGGATGAAGCTGACCGTGGACGGCAATGCCGGGCACGGCTCGATGATCCACAAGGACAATGCGATCACCGAACTGTCCGAGGCCGTCGGACGGTTGGGGCGGCACGAGTTCCCGGTACGGGTGACCAAGACGCTGCGGTCGTTCCTGGACCAGCTCGGCGACGCGCTGGGCACCGAGCTCGACCCGGAGGACATGGACGCCACGCTCGCCAAGCTGGGCGGTATCGCGAAGCTGATCGGTGCCTCGCTCCGGAACACCGCCAACCCGACGCAGCTGGGCGCCGGTTACAAGGTCAATGTGATTCCGGGGCAGGCCACCGCGCATGTCGACGGGCGTTTCCTGCCGGGCCACGAGGAGGAGTTCCTGGTCGATCTGGACCGGATCCTGGGGCCGCGGGTCAAGCGCGAGGACGTCCACGCGGACAAGGCGCTGGAGACGACGTTCGACGGGGCGCTGGTGGACGCCATGCAGTCGGCACTGCAGGCGGAGGACCCGATCGCGCGTGCGGTGCCGTACATGCTCTCCGCCGGCACGGACGCCAAGTCCTTCGACGATCTCGGGATCCGCGGCTTCGGCTTTGCGCCGCTGAAGCTGCCGCCGGAGCTGGACTTCGCCGGGATGTTCCACGGCGTGGACGAGCGGGTTCCGGTGGACGGACTGCAGTTCGGGGTGCGGGTGCTGGACCGGTTCATCGACCAGAGCTGAATGCGGGGCCGTTGAAGCCGAATTGGGTGCGGATTCCCTGTCATTCGTACCGGATTAGCTGAAAAGAGTGAATGCTGTGATGTGTTCGTAGCTTCAACGGCTCGGCCCTCGTTGCAGTGTGTGCGGTCCGCGGCTGGGATCGCATTGCCTACAAGGAGGAACAATGATCAAGAAGGTCGTCGCAGCTGCGGCAATCACCAGTGGTCTCGTGCTCGCCGGCGCGGGCCTGGCCGTTGCCGACTCGGGTGCTCAGGGTGCGTCCGTGCACTCCCCCGGAGTGCTTTCCGGTAACACCGTCCAGACTCCGGTCCACGTGCCGGTCAATGCCTGTGGCAACACCATTTCCGTGATCGGGCTGCTGAACCCGGCCTTCGGCAACACCTGCGTCAACAAGTGACGTGCTGACGTTCTTTGGCGTTGTACAAGAGCCCATAAGGGCCTGATCCAGCTCGGCTCCGGAATGCATGCCATGCATTCCGGAGCCTCTGGGTATTTCTGTGCCGGGCCAATCCCGTAGCGGATCCGCTCGCGCGCATTCCTGGTAAGGCACAAGGCAGGGGAACAACCTATGAGACAGGTCGCAAGAAAGGGCCTGATCACGATGGCGGCCGCGGGTGGCGTACTCGCCGCCGTCAGCGGATACGCACACGCGGACTCGGGGGCCGAGGGAGGCGCGGCGCATTCGCCCGGCGTCGCCTCGGGCAACAACGTCCAGGTGCCGGTCGACGCACCGGTGAACGTCTGCGGTAACACCGTCGACGTCGTCGGACTGCTCAACCCCGCGTTCGGGAACCGCTGCGCCAACGGCGGCAAGCACCGTGGCGGCCACCGTGAGCACGGCGGCCAGGGGCACCAGCAAGATCAGCACCGGGGTGGCTCGGGCCGCCACGCAGGCGGCGCGAGCGCCGAGGGAGGCGCGGCGCATTCGCCCGGCGTCGCCTCGGGCAACAACGTCCAGGTGCCGGTCGACGTGCCCGTCAACGTCTGCGGCAACAGCGTCTCCATCGTCGGGCTGGTGAACCCGGCCGTTGGCAACGAGTGCGGCAACGAAGCGCGGCCGCATACGCCGACGGGACCACACCACCCGCACCACCCGCAGCAGCCGGGCCACCACCCGCACCACCCGCGGCCGGAGCAGCCGTCGGAGCCGGGCCATCCGCACGGCCCAGGGAGCAAGGGCGGCCCGGAGACGACGCCCCCGGAGCACCAGCGCGGCCCGGACGACCTGGGCACCACGGAAATCCCGGGTATGCGGCCGCAGGCCGAGCCGCAGGGGAAGGCGGCGATCGTCACGACACCGTCGGCCGGCGAGCATCTCGCCCAGACAGGCGCCGGGATGATCGGCTACGCCGTACCGGCGAGCGCCGGGCTGCTGCTCGGCGGGGCCGTGCTCTACCGCCGGGCGCGCACCGCTCGCAGGTGAGCCGCGTCGCGCAGGTGATCCGCGCCACGTAACGCGGAACACACGAGAACGGAACACGCGAAAACGGAACACACGCAAAACGGAGCGGGCCCTGTCGCCACGGGGCCCGTTCTGCTGTGTTCAGTTCTTCTGCCTGTGCTCAGTTCCGTCCAGGGCCGACCCCTGCGAGGCATTCCCGGGGGCAAGTACCCGGGGGCATTCCCTGCGGGGTCAGTTCCCGCTGGCCCCTCTGGTCCCTCTGGCGCTCACCATGTGGCGCGGAGCTGTCGGATGATCCGGCGGCGCAGCCGCACTCTGCGGCTCCCGTCGGGGTTGAGGCGAAGGCGGTCCAACTCCCAGTGTCCGTACTCGGCATGGTCGGTCAGCAGGCGTGTGGCGGCCGACCGGGAGACCCCCCGGGGCACATACACATCGCAGAATTCGTATTCCGGCATCGCATCTATTGTGCGGGACCGGCCCCGGTACGGATAGCGTCTGCACTATGTCTGATGCTGCGCAGCCTTCCGCTGCCGAGGTACGTGCCGCCGCCGAGGCGGTCAAAGCCGCGCTGGACCGTCACCTCGACGCGGTCGAACGCCGCTCGGGGCCGGACGATCCGGCTGTCTACGCCGCGTTCGACGAGCTCGCCGCGGCGGCTGAGGTCTACGACGAGCTGCTCTACGACACCCACGACGAGGTCACCCCCTTCGAGATCCCCGGGAACGAGGCGCTGCCCGCCTACGCCGGCCCCGAGGAGCCGAGCGCGCTCAGCGTGCTCATCCGGCGCGACTACACCGTCGCCGAACCGCAGCGGCTGCTGCATCAGGCGCAGCGCATCGCCGACCTCGATCCGGACGCCGTCGACGAGGCGGCGGCGAACGGCTCCGGCGAGGCCGCGGGGGTGGTCGGCACCAGCGTGCATGCGGCGCTCGGGGTGCTCTTCGGGGAGTTCGAACCGGACGAGATCGCTTCCCGGCACAAGGAGTTCGGCCTGGAGGAGGGCGACTCCACCCTGTGGGTGGCAGCCGCCGACGAGCCGGCCGATCCGGGGGAGTGGCTGTCCGCACCGTTCGACCAGGCCGATCCCCAGCGAGTGGTCTGCCGCTTCGACGTCAGCTCGGTCTTTGACGAGGAGCTGGACGGCGATGACGGGCTGGTGGAGCCGCTTGATCGGGAGCGCTGACCGTCGCGGATCCCTGGCTAATGGCTGACCCGTGGCGGATCCATGGGTGATACCGGGCTGATGTTGGGCTGATGCCTGCTGGCGTTGGCCCCGTTCTCAGTGGCTGCCGCCCACAGGGTGGAGTCGCCCTTCTCCGGGGGCTGATCTGTTCCCGTGGGCAGAGGGGGATCTGTCCCCCCTGCCCACCTGCCCCTGTGCCCGCGGGGGACGGGTCAGCCATGCCTGCGGGGGCCTGTCCCTCGTGCCCGAGAGGGGGAGGGGCGGTGGCGTGATGGGCCCGCGGGGTGCGGCGCGTTGTGCCCCTCTGCTCGGTTGTTGCTTGGGGCTGCCTCTGCGGCCTCCTTCTCTTTCCGGCAACAATTACTCAGAGTTATTTGTTCCCCACCGAGTGTCACCTTGCGGCTTCGGGGCGTGTGGCGTGGGGCGGGGTGCGTGGCGGCGGGGGCGGGCGCGATCGGCTGTCAGCGTGATCGTGGTCAGGGGGTTGTGAGGGGGGTGTCTGTTTCGGGTGGGGTGAGGTGGAGTTGGAGGAGGGTGCGTAGGCGGGTGGTGCGTTCCTTTACGGGGATCTCCGCGACGGCGCGGGGGAGGGCCTGGTCGGCGCCCTGGACGACCGAGAGGTGGCGTTCGCCGCGGCTGAAGGCGGTGTAGACCCAGGCGCGGGTCAGGCCGCCGGCCGCGTCGCCGGGCAGGACGACCACCGCGGCGGGCCACCGGAAGCCGGCCGCCTGGTGGGCGGTGAGGGCCCAGCCGTGACGTACCGCGCCGGCTTCGACCTGCTCGCGCGGGACGACGACGGGGGTACCGTCGCAGTCGAGGCGGAGGCCCTCGGCGTCGGCGCCGGTGACGGTGCCCGGGACCGTACGGCCGAGGGCGGCGGCGTAGGCGACACGGTCGCCGGGGTCGAAGCTGCCGAACCGGCCGGGGCCGGGGTTGAGCCGTTCCTTCAGGGCGGCGTTCAGCGCGCGGGTGCCGGCCGCGCCGCCGTGGCCGACGGTGATGACCTGGGTCCGGTCGGCCGGGACGCCGAGCGCCCGGGGTACGGAGTCGGCGACCAGCTGGACGGTGCGGTGCACCGCCTCCGTGGCGTCGCGTACCGGGACGGTCACCACCTCCTTGCCGGGGGCCTCGACCTGGCTCAGTTCGCCGATGCCGATACCGGACACCAGCTCGCCGATCGGGCCGAAGTCCGGGGTACGGGAGGCGATTTGGGGGCAGAACCGGGCGGCGAGGAGGTCGGCGAAGAGGCGGCCGGGGCCGGCGGACCACAGGACGGCGGGGTCGCCGCTGAGGACCAGCCGGGTGCCGTCGGCCAGCGACTCGATGAGCAGTGCGGCGGTCTCGAGGTCCAGTTGGGGGGCGTCCAGCACCACCAGGAGGTCGAGGGCGAGCGCGCCGTCCGAGTCCCGGCCGGGGCCCTCCTGGCCGGAGAGCAGGCCGGATACGGTCACCGCCGCCGCGTTCAGGGATGTGCCGGCCTCGTCGGGGGCGGTCTCGGCCAGGTGCGCGGTCAGGCGTCGGCGGCCGTTCTCGGTGTGGGTGGCGCCGTAGGCGCGTAGCCCCAGGGAGCGGGCGGCGGCGATCAGCGCGGCGGGCTCGGCGCGGGCCGCCTCGGCGCCGGTGTGCGCCACCAGGCCGCCGGCCGCGGCGGCGCGGATCAGCTCGGCGGCGGAGGGCGAGGGGGCGGCGGCCGCCGCGGCCTCCCAGTCGGCGGGGGAGGGGGCGGCGGGCCGGGGGGCGGTTTCCTCAGGGGCGGCCGGGGTGTTCTCGTCGCTCTGCGCCTCTGCGGCTTCGTCGCCCTGCTCCTCGGCCGTTGCCTCGAAGGTGTTGAGCAGGCGCGCCAGGCCGTCGGCCACGCTTTCCTCGGCCATGGCGAACCGGTCCAGGCCGAGCAGGATGCGGACGGGGCGCTCTTCGTCCTCGTCGTCGGCCGCCGCGGGTCGGGCCTGGCCCGGGGTGTCGAGGGCGTCCTGGAAGACCAGCACCGCGCCCTCGGCGATGGCCGTCTGGAGGGCTTCATCGGGGTCCGGTACGGCCCGTTGGGCGAGCGCCGCGCGCAGCGTGGCCGCCTCCAGGGCGGAGTGGCCCGCTACGGCGGCCTGTTCCAGCAGCCACAGGACCAGGGCCTGGGCGCGCCGCTCGTCGTCCGGGCCGCAGGCGGGGCCGAGCAGCGCCCGCGCGAAGCCGTCGGCCTGATCGAGGCGTACGCCGGGCACGCCGAGGAGCTGCCAGGGGTCGGCGCTCAGTGCCTCGGCGGCCCGTTCGCCCAGCGCCTCGGCGGTCTTCTGGGCCAGCGCCGGCGGGGCGCCGCCCGCTGTCAGGATCTGCCGTACGCCTTCGATGCCGGGGGCCGTGGGCGAGGCGGGCCGGGGAGCGGGCGCGGCGGGTGCCTGCGGAGCGGCCGGGGCGGCGGGCCGGGCGGGCGCACGCTGTGCTGCCACCTCCGGTGCGGGGCGGGTGTGCTCCGCCGGGGGGCTCTGCGGCTTGGCGGCGGCCGGTGCGGCCGCGGGTGCCGGGCGTGCTGTCTGCGTGAAGAACGAGGCGGCCGAGCGTTCGCCGCTTTCCACGGCCCGTACCGCCGCCGCGAGCTGTGCCGCCGTTGCCGCAGCGGCACCGGAGGCCGCGGCGCCCGCTTTCCCCGCGTCCGGGGCCGTGCTGTCGGAGGCCGACGAGGCGGGTGCCGTGCTGCCCGCGCCGCCCGCCGTCTCCGAGGCGTTCCCCGCCGGCCGGCCGGCCGGCGTCGCGGCCGGGCCGGACACCCCGGCACCCGCCTCGTCGGCCTCCGCGGTCGTGTCACTGGATGACGCCGCCGTGCCGCCCGAGCCCGCCGCCCCCGAGGTGTCCTCGGTCGGCCGTGCGGCCGCAGGAGCAGAATCGGATCCCCCGGCGCCCGCACCGCCCGAGGACGCCCCCGCGCCACCCGATTCCCGCGCACCCGAGGCGTCCTCGGCCGGCCGGGCACCCGTGGTGCCGGGCGTGGCCTCCTGCTCTGGTCGGGATTCGCCGGGGAGGCGGTCGGTGGTCACAGCGTGCTCCAGTCGTGGTCGGGGTAGTGGTGCACCGGAGCGGATACATCGTCCAGCGCCCGGCGGATCTCGTCAGGAAGACTAAGGGTCTCCACTGACAATGCCGCTCTGAGCTGCGGTGCTGTGCGGGCACCCACGATGGGGGCGGTGACGCCGGGGCGGTCGCGGACCCAGGAGAGGGCGACCTGGAGAGGGGTGACGGCCAGTCCGTCGGCGGCGGTGCTGACCGCTTCGACGACGCGGCCCGCGGTCTCGTCGAGGTAGGGGGCGACGAAGGGGGCCAGGTGCTCCGAGGCGGCGCGGGAGTCGGCCGGGGTGGCGTTGCGGTACTTGCCGGTGAGGACGCCGCGGCCCAGGGGGGAGGAGGGGAGCAGGCCGATGCCGAGGTCGACGGCGGCGGGGAGGACCTCGCGTTCGACGCCGCGCTGGAGGAGGGAGTACTCGAGCTGCGCGCCGGCCAGCCGGTTGCGTACGCCGGGTGCCGCCAGCTGCCAGGTGGCGGCCTTGGCGAGCTGCCAGCCGGAGAAGTTCGCGAGTCCCACGTAGCGTGCCCGGCCGCTGGTGACGGCGAGGTCGAGGGCCTGGAGGGTTTCCTCCAGCGGGGTGTGCGGGTCGAAGGCGTGCAGCTGCCACAGGTCGACGTAGTCGGTGCCCAGGCGTTCGAGGGAGGCGTCGAGGGCGGCGAGGAGGTGGCGTCTGGAGCAGTCGACGCGGCGGTCGGTCTCCAGGACGCTGCCGGCCTTGGTGGCGATGACCAGGTCGTCGCGCGGAACGAGTCCTTCCGTGAGCCTGCCCAGGAGGTATTCGGCGCCGCCGTCGGCGTAGATGTCGGCGGTGTCGACGAGGGTGCCGCCGGCCTCCCAGAACGTCTTGAGCTGGTCGGCGGCTTCCTGCTCGTCGGTGTCGCGTGCCCAGTTGAGGGTGCCGAGGCCGAGGCGGGACACGCGAAGGCCCGTACGGCCGAGGTGCCTTTGCTCCATGGGGCCTGAGATTACGCGCCGTGGGTCAGGATCAGGGGACCTGTGGACAACCGGCCGATGACGGGCGGCGGCGTCGCGCGCTAGAGTCCCCGCAACAGCGACGTTACCGATGAGTAAGGGGAGCGGCATGAGGCTTGGCATCAACCTCGGCTACTGGGGTGCCGGGATGGACTCGGACAATCTCGCGGTGGCGCAGGAGGCCGATCGCCTGGGGTATTCCGTGTGCTGGGCCGCCGAGGCGTACGGGTCCGACGCCGCCACCGTGCTGTCCTGGGTCGCCGCCCAGACCGAGCGGATCGACATCGGCTCGGCCATCTTCCAGATCCCGGCCCGTACGCCCGCGATGACCGCGATGACCGCTGCCACGCTGGACTCCCTTTCCGGGGGCCGGTTCCGGCTGGGCCTCGGCGTCTCGGGGCCGCAGGTCTCCGAGGGCTGGTACGGCGTCAAGTTCGACAAGCCGCTGGCGCGCACCCGTGAGTACGTCGAGATCGTGCGGAAGGCGATGAGCCGTGAGCGGCTGTCCCACGAGGGCGAGCACTGGACGCTGCCGCTGCCCGGAGGTCCCGGCAAGCCGCTGAAGCTGACCGTGCACCCGCAGCGCGAGCACATCCCGCTCTACATCGCGGCGATCGGGCCGAAGAATCTCCAGCAGACCGGTGAGATCGCCGACGGCGCGCTGCTGATCTTCCCGTCCGCCGACCACCTGGAGGAGACCGCGGTCGCGCACATCCGGGCGGGCCGGGAGAAGGCGGGCAAGACGCTGGAGGGGTTCGATGTGTGCCCGACGCTGCCGCTGGCAGTGAGCCCCGGCGGCGGGGACAAGGAGATCAGCGCGCTGGCCGACATGTTCCGCCCGTACACGGCCCTGTACGTCGGCGGGATGGGCAGCCGGAAGCAGAACTTCTACAACCAGCTGGCCCAGCGGATGGGGTACGAGAAGGAGGCCGCCGAGATCCAGGACAAGTACCTGGCCGGCGACAAGGACGGTGCCGCCGCCGCGATCCCGGAGAAGCTGATCGACCAGACCACGCTGCTCGGCTCCGTCGAGCGGATCGCGGAGCGGATGCAGGCGTACGCGGCGGCCGGGGTCACCACGCTGACGCTGGCTCCGGCGGGCTTCACGCTGGAGGACCGGCTGGCGTCACTGCGGGCCGGAACCGAGGCTCTGGAGCGCGCCGGGCTCGCCTAGGACCTGAGCACGTCCGGTATTGCCGGGCCCGTGCGAAGGCCCGGCGCCGAGGGGCGCCGGGCCGGTAAAGCTCTGCGGCCGTGGTGGGGGCTCGGGGGTCTTCCCCGCCACGGCCGTCACGCAGCACAACGTCCCGGCGGCGTGCTGGTTACGCCCCGGCACCAGCGGGGGAGTCGTTCGAACGGGCGCATGGGCGGGCACTGCGGTTGCCGCTCCCCGGAGGCAGCTCTTGACTTGATGCGGAGTGGTCCTTGGGAAGGTGGCACGGATGCTCTCGGCCAGAAGTCTGTTCCAGGAGATCGTCGACAACGACGATGCCTACCGTCTGTTCTGCTCCATCGCGGCCAGCGGGGAGGCGCAGGGCGGGTGGGAGAACGGCCGGATCGCCGCGCTGATTCCGGCCGCGCAGCGGGAGCTGGCACCCAAGGTCACCCGGCACGGCGCCGACGAGGACAAGCACGGGCGGATCTTCCAGGCCCTGCTGCGCAAGCGCGGACTGATGCCCGCCGAGGTTCCCCAAGAGACCGACTACACCATGCTGTTGGAGCGGCGGGGCATCGGGCTGGCCCATGACAAGCTGCGCCGCGACGAGCCGCTCACCGAGCTCGACATCATCACCTACCTTGCGCACAGCCGGGTCACCGAGCAGCGCGCCTCCGACCAGATGGTGCTGCTCAAGACGTACTTCGGGGACCACCCCGAGGTCGGCAGGGCGGTCCGGATGATCTCCCATGACGAGGACAATCACCTCGCCTACTGCCACGAGGAGCTGCTGCGGCTGGCCCGCGCCGGGCACGGCCGGACCATCCAGCGGATGCTGCGCGACTGCGCGCTCGCGGAGACCGGCATCTACCGGGACGTCAGCCTGGCGGTGATGGCCCGCATGGGCCGTATCCTGCGCTGGCCCGCGGCCAAGTCCGGGCTGCTCGCCGCCGCGATCTGGGCGATGTACGCCTATGAGCGGGTGTTCGGCTGGCGGCGGATGGTCAGCCTGCGGATGCCCGAGCGGCGCAATGCGCTGGGCGGGCCCGCCACGTCCGCGCCGGAGTTCGCGTGACGGCGCCGGGCGGGTGCACGGCACCCCGAGGGTTCACAGCCACCCGCGCCGCTTGAACAGCCGGTACAGGCACACCTCGATCACGGCCATGACCAGCACGATCGCCTCGTAGCCGTAGTGCCACCTCAGCTCGGGCATCCGGTCGAAGTTCATGCCGTAGACGCCGGCGATCAGGGTGGGTACGGCGGCCAGCGCCGCCCACGCCGAGATCTTGCGCATGTCGTCGTTCTGCCGTACGCCCATTTGCGCCAGATGGGCCGCGAGAATGTCCGAGAGCAGCCGGTCCAGGCCCTCCACCGACTCGTTGGCGCGGGTGAGATGGTCGTCCACGTCGCGGAAGAACGGCCGGGCATGGTCGTGCACGAACGGCACGCCGGGGCTCTGCAGCCGGGTCATCGGCTCCGCCAACGGGCCCGTGGCACGCCGGAATTCCATCACCTCGCGCTTGAACGCGTAGATCCGGGCCGCGGTGTTCCTGGTGTCGCCGCGGACCGGGGAGAACACCTCGGCCTCCAACTCCTCGAGATCCATCTGGAGTTCGGCGGCGACCTCGATGTAGTGGTCGACGACCGCGTCGCTGACCGCGTAGAGCACCGCCGTCGGTCCGTGCCGCAGGATCTTCGGCTGCTGCTCCAGCCGCTTGCGCACCGCGCCCAGGGGGCTGGCCGCGCCGTGCCGGACGGTCACCACGAACGAGTCGCCGAGGAAGAGCATCAGCTCGGAGGCCGTCACGGTGTCGGCGTGCACGTCGTAGGTGATCGGTTTGAGGACGACGAAGACCGAGTCGTCGTAGACCTCCAGCTTGGGCCGCTGGTGGGCGTTGAGGGCGTCCTCGACGGCCAGGGGGTGCAGCGCGAATTCGGAGGTGACCATGTCGAACTCGTCCCGTGTCGGCTCGTACATGCCCAGCCACAGAAAGGAGTGGCCCTCGGCCCGTGCTTCGCCGAGGGCGCGGGCGAAGTCGGCCGCGCAGTCGATGCGGCGGCCCTCGCGGTAGATGGCGCAGTCAACGATCACACCTGGCATTCTCACTCGTCATCCGGCGGCCTGCCAGGAATGACGGCCGGCAGCGTCGTCGTACCCGGCGGCCTGCCGCCAGGGGCCGCCGGGAACGTAGGGTGGCGGTCATGCCCACGCTGATCCTGGTGCGGCACGGCCGCTCCACCGCCAACACCTCCGGGGTGCTCGCCGGACGTCTGCCCGGCGTCGCCCTCGACGAGCGGGGCGCCGCCCAGGCCGCGGCGCTGCCCGCACGGCTGGCGCGGGTTGCGCTGGTCGCCGCCGTGTCCAGCCCGCTCCAGCGCTGCCAGGAGACGCTGCGGCCGCTGCTGGCAGCCCGCCCCGGTCTGCCGCTGCACACCGATGACCGGATCAGCGAATGCGACTACGGGGACTGGGCCGGCCGCAAACTGGCCGAGCTGAACGACGAGCCCCTGATGGAGGCCGTCCAGCAGCACCCGTCGTCGGCGGCCTTCCCCGGTGGCGAGTCGATGCGTGCCATGCAGGCCCGCGCGGTCGATGCCGTACGGGACTGGAACGCCCGCATCGAGCAGCGGCACGGCGCCGAGGCCGCCTATCTGATGTGCTCGCACGGCGACATCATCAAATCCCTCGTCGCGGACGCCCTGGGGATGCATCTCGACCTCTTCCAGCGGATTTCGGTCGAGCCCTGCTCGGTCACGGTGATCCGCTATACCCGGCTGCGTCCCTTCCTCGTCCGGCTCGGCGACACCGGTGACTTCGCCTCCCTGGAGCCCGCCGAGGACGGGCCCGCGGCCGCCGGCGGGCGGGACGCGGCCCTGGGAGGCGGTGCGGGAGC
This sequence comes from Streptomyces sp. NPDC048483, assembly GCF_040651455.1. Taxonomy (NCBI): domain Bacteria; kingdom Bacillati; phylum Actinomycetota; class Actinomycetes; order Kitasatosporales; family Streptomycetaceae; genus Streptomyces; species Streptomyces sp. NPDC048483. Next base: position 3,155 of record NZ_JBEZJZ010000035.1, on the reverse strand, counting down.
ACCGTGATCAGTCGGCGCAGTAGGGTGGTGCGACGGCGCTGCTCTGCCGTACCCCTGTGAACCGCGCAGTGACCGCAGGACCGCGCAGCGACCGCAGTGTCCCCGAAGTCGAGCAATCGGAGCAGGACGTTGTCCCGTCAGGTGTTCTTCTACGACGCGCCGGACCGCTTTGTGGCCGGTACGGTCGGGCTGCCTGGCCGCCGTAGCTTTTTCCTCCAGGCGACCGCGCCCGGCCGCACCACCAGCGTCGCCCTGGAGAAGACCCAGGTCGCCGCCCTCGCCGAGCGGATCGACGAGCTGCTGGACGAGGTCGTACGGCGCAGCGGCGGCAATGCCCCGGTGCCCGCTGTCTCACCCACCGAGCTGACCGACACCGCGCCGCTGGAATCGCCGGTCGAGGAGGAGTTCCGGGTCGGCACCATGGCGCTCGCCTGGGACGGCGAGGACCAGCGCATGATCGTCGAGGCGCAGGCGCTGGTCGAGCTGGAGGCCGACACCGACGAGGACCTCGCCGATGCCGAGGAGCGGCTCCTGCAGGACGACGAGAACGGCCCGCCGATGCTGCGGGTGCGCCTGACCGGCATGATGGCCAGGGCATTCGCCAAGCGGGCCCTGGAAGTCGTCAACGCGGGGCGGCCGCCGTGCCCGCTGTGCAGCCTGCCGCTCGACCCGGAGGGACACGTATGCCCGCGCCAGAACGGATACCGGCGGGACGCGTGAGCGCCATGGAGCCCGCCGTCGAACCGGTCGCCGTTCCCGCGGCCCGCAAGGATCCGCCGCGGACCGCACAGGAGCCTGCCATGGGGCTGACGGACGCCTTTCTCGCCGACGGTGAGCTGACCGTCCGCGGGCAGATCCGCGAGGCGTCCAACGCCGTGCTCTACTGCACCGTCGAGCGCGACGGCCGCACCGCCTCCGCCGTGTACAAGCCGGTCGCCGGCGAGCGCCCGCTGTGGGACTTCCCCGACGGCACCCTCGCCCAGCGCGAGGTCGCCGCCTACGAGATCTCCCGGGCCAGCGGCTGGGACCTGATCCCCACGACGGTGCTGCGGGACGGCCCGTACGGCACCGGCATGGTCCAGGAGTGGATCGAGGCGCCCGCCACGGAGGACGGCGGTGAGGTTCCCGAGCTGCTGGCGCTGATCGAGGACGAGGAGCCGGGGCCGGGCTGGAAGGCGGTCGGGTACGCGGACATCGGCGAGGGCCGTACCGCGCTGCTGGTGCATGCCGACCATCCGTGGCTGCGGCGGCTCGCCGTACTGGACGTGGTGATCAACAACGGGGACCGCAAGGGCGGGCATCTGCTGCCCGGCGCCGGCGGGCGGCTGTTCGCCATCGACCACGGTGTCACCTTCAACGCCGACGACAAGCTGCGCACCCTGCTGTGGGGCTGGGCGGGGGAGCCGCTGACCGGGGAGGCGCTGGAGATGCTGCGGGGGCTGGCGGCGACGCTCGAGGACGGTGCGCCGCTCGCCGCCCGACTGGCGGAACTGATCACGGACACCGAGATCGGGGCGCTGCGGGAGCGGGTGGCGCAGCTGCTGCGCACCGGGAAGCACCCTGAGCCCGGTGGGCAGTGGCCCGCGATCCCCTGGCCGCCGGTCTGATCCGGGCCACCGGCCGTTGATCGTCCGGAAGCATGCTTCGCCGCGGAACACAAGACCGCGAATTCGGCCAAGACCACTGGTCCGGTTCGTATGCGGAACATGCGTCCGGTTACGCTCAAGGCATGCATGCATGGCCCGCTTCTGAGGTCCCCGCCCTGCCTGGCCAGGGCCGCGACCTGAGGATCCACGACACCTCGACCGGCGGACGGGTGACCCTCGCCCCCGGTCCCGTCGCCCGTATCTATGTCTGCGGCATCACGCCGTACGACGCGACCCACATGGGGCACGCGGCGACCTACAACGCGTTCGACCTGGTTCAGCGCGTGTGGCTCGACACGAAGCGCCAGGTTCACTACGTGCAGAACGTCACCGACGTCGACGATCCGCTGCTGGAGCGGGCCGTGGCCACGGGCGACGACTGGACGGCGCTCGCCGAGCGCGAGACCGCCCTGTTCCGCGAGGACATGACGGCCCTGCGGATGCTGCCGCCCCGCCACTACATAGGCGCGGTCGAGTCGATACCGGGCATCGTCCCGCTGGTGGAGCGGCTGCGTGCGGTCGGCGCCGCCTACGAACTGGACGGCGACACCTACTTCTCCGTCGCCTCCGACGCGCACTTCGGCGAGGTGTCCGGGCTGGACGCCGAGGCGATGCGGCTGCTGTCCGCCGAGCGCGGCGGCGACCCGGAGCGCCAGGGCAAGAAGAACCCCCTCGACCCGATGCTGTGGATGGCCGCCCGCGACGGCGAGCCGAGCTGGGACGGCGGCTCGCTGGGCCACGGCCGGCCCGGCTGGCACATCGAGTGCGTCGCCATCGCCCTGGAGCACCTCGGCATGGGCTTCGACGTCCAGGGCGGCGGCTCCGACCTCGCCTTCCCGCACCACGAGATGGGCGCCTCGCACGCCCAGGCCCTCACCGGTGAGCACCCGTTCGCCAAGGCCTATGTCCACGCCGGGATGGTGGCCCTGAACGGCGAGAAGATGTCCAAGTCCAAGGGCAATCTCGTCTTCGTCTCCACGGTGCGGCGCGACGGCAGGGACCCGGCCGCCATCCGGCTCGCGCTGCTCGCGCACCACTACCGCGCCAACTGGGAGTGGACCGACGACGTGCTGGCCGAGGCCGAGGAGCGGGTGGGACGCTGGCGTGCCGCGGTCTCCCGCCCCGACGGCCCGTCCGCCGACGCGCTCTTGGACGAGATCCGTACGGCGCTCGCCGATGACCTGGACTCCCCGGCCGCCCTAGCGGCCGTGGACCGCTGGGCGGCCGCCCAGGAGTCCGACGGTGGCACGGACGAGGGTGCGCCCGGTCTGGTCTCGCGCGCCGTCGACGCGCTGCTTGGCGTGGCGCTTTGATGGCCACGCGCTGACCCCGTCCGTTTTCAGGGGCGCCCCTGCCGCATGGTGGGGGCGCCCCACGTTTTCGGCTTTCCCGCCGTGGGGGTGTTTCGCCGTTTCGCCTGCGGCGGGCGTGGTGTTGTTGGGTGCGGTGACGGCCCTGCACGGCTTCGCCGCTACGGTCCGTCCCCTCCCGTGGGTGGGTGGTGGGGCC